>JAKSMH010000172.1 GCA_024400715.1 Bacteroidales bacterium
AGCGTCAGATTCCGGTTCTGAAGGTCTTGGGTTTGAATCCCAACGGGGTCACAAAAAAATCCTGTCTAATGGCAGGATTTTTTCTTTTTATGGTGCAACAAAAAAAGTTTTTTTGTATTTTTGCCCGTCAAAAGAAAATAATAATCAGGAATGTAGAAAATTGTTTTTACCATCCATAGAGTAGAAAGGAGGTTTTAATGGTTGATACCATTGATTTCGGAACGCTTAAATGGCACCATATCACCAATCCCACGGTGGAGGATTTGGATTTTTTGGAAGATAACTTTCACTTTCACCCTTTGGATATTGACGACTGCTCCAGTTTTGTTCAAAGACCGAAGATTGACGTTTACGACGATTATTATTTTATGGTTTTGCATTTTCCGCTGCTTGACAAGCGTACGAATTTGGTAAAAACCGAGGAAACCAAGATTTTCTGGGGTCAGGATTACCTGATTACGGTGGGAAGTTCGCATTATGTGGTTCAGGATTTGTTTAATTTGATAAAAGTAAATCCGGAATCTGTGGAGGAAGATGACATTAGTGGCACGAGTGACTCTCTTTTGTATAAGGTACTTTACAAAATGATGAAGGAAACCTTCCTTTTGGTAGAGCGGATGGGCAACGAGTTGGACAATATCAGTCGCGAGTTGTTTGATGAGAAAGCTCGAAACATCATTGAAAAGACCTCTCGTTTTCGCAAGAATATCATTCAGTTGAATACTATTTTCAAGCCCCAATTGAGAATGTTCCATAAGTTCGAATCCGGCGAAGTGAAAGGTTTTGCCGAAGATATGGAAGATTACTGGGGCAATATCCTGGACTTTTACCAGAAAATGTGGGATATGATTGACGATTATGGTGAATTGGCGGCGGGCTTGTCCAATACGTACGATTCGTTGCAGACCAACAAGACCAACGAGATTATGCGTATGCTCACCATTATTTCAACCATTGTACTGCCTTTAACCTTTATTACAGGGGTTTATGGAATGAACATTGGTCTTCCTTTTAGCGGTACAAAGTACGCGTTTGTCATTGTGATGGGCATTTGTTTATTGGTATTGTTGATCCTATTGCTTTATTTTAGAAAGAAACGGTGGATGTAAGCTATGTCATCAAAGAGTTCGGTTTATCATATCAAATTTGAAGTCGTTGATTTAGAGCCCGAAAATTGCCATATTGTGATTAAGGCCAAGATGGACGGCAATCCCTTGAATATTGTCTTGGATACGGGAGCGTCCCATTCGTGTTTTGATTTGTCGTTTGTGCAAAATCTTACACCGGATATTGATATGGAAGACAATGATGGCTTGAATGTGGGGGTGGGGGCATCGGATTTTGAAAGCAAGTTATCGACCATTCATAATTTGAAGATGGGAAGATTTCTGCTTCCGTCTTACGATGTGGTGTTGTTGGATATGAGCAATATCAATAAGGCATACGAAACGATGAAAAAACCTTTGGTACACGGCATTATCGGAAGTGATTTTTTTGTGCGTTATCGTGCCGTGATAGATTATGATCAAAAGGTATTGTCAATAACGAAACCAGCGAGTGAAAGGGAAAATTGATGGAAGAAGATGTTATTTTGGGCGTTGACCCTGGCACGCAGATTATGGGTTGGGCGATATTGAAAGCCGCGCCGGTGAAATCGGAATTGGTGACTTTGGACGTGTTGAACTTGAAGAAATTGCCTGACCAGCCAGCAAAGTTAAAGCGTATTTTTGAATTCATCATTCAGATTATTGACGAATATCATCCTAATATTTTAGCCATTGAAGCTCCTTTTTTGGGGAAAAGTGCGCAGTCGATGTTGAAATTGGGGCGGGCTCAAGGGGTTGTGATTGCCGCTTCTATTCATAAAGAATTGGAAATCAATGAATATTCTCCGCGAAAGATTAAAATGTCGGTGACGGGAAACGGTAGTGCTGCTAAGGAGCAGGTGGCTGCGATGTTGCAGAGAATGTATCCCATTCCATCAGACATCAAATACCTGGATGCGACGGATGCCTTGGCGGTGGCCGTATGTCATCATTTGCAGAACCGCGTGCAGTTGGGTTCACGTCAACAGCATTTTTCGGGATGGGAAGGATTTCTTTCAAAAAACGCAGATAGAATCATCAAAAAATAAAAATATGAAACAGACATTATTATCCCGTTTTACGAAATATATTTCGTATGCCACCACATCAGATGAAAATTCCGAAACCTATCCAAGTACGCCAGGACAGCTTGTGTTTGGCGATTTTTTGGTAGAAGAATTGAAAAAAATAGGTTTGCAGGAAGTGGAAAAGGACCAATATGGTTATGTGACGGCCACTTTGCCAGCCAATTGTGCCGAAAAACAACCTGTCATTGGTTTTATTGCCCATTTTGACACTGCTCCGGATATGCCGGGCATCGCCGCTCCTCGCATTATTGAAAATTACGATGGCGGTGATATAATGTTGGATGCGGAAAGCAATACCGCTTTGACCATTGCCGATTTTCCTGAAATGAAGGATTATAAGGGTCAGACTTTATTGACTACGGATGGAAAAACCTTGTTGGGCGCAGATGATAAAGCCGGTATTGCCGAAATTGTAAGTGCGATGGAATATTTGTTGCGACATCCCGAAATCAAGCACGGAAAAATCAGAGTTGGCTTTACCCCAGACGAAGAAATTGGCAAAGGCGTGGCTTACTTTAATGTTGAAAAATTTGCCTGCGATTTTGCCTATACGATGGACGGCGGTGCCATTGGAGAATTGGAATATGAGAATTTTAATGCGGCTTCTGCGGTTATCAAATTTCAGGGACGTAATATCCATCCGGGTTATGCCAAGGGAAAAATGGTTAATTCGCAACTAATTGCTATGGAGGATAACGCATTGCTGCCAGAATTTGAAAGACCTCAAAATACGCAGGATTATGAAGGTTTCTTTTTGTTAACCCATACGGAAGGAACGGTAGAAAATTCTCAGCTGAATTACATTATCCGTGACCACGACCGCAATAAATTTGAAGAAAAGAAGAGGATGATTCAGGATATTGTGGAATTCTTAAACGTGAAATACCCCGGTCGCGTAAGTTGTGAAATCAAAGATCAGTATTATAATATGAGAGAAAAGGTGGAACCCGTTTTCTTCGTGGTGGAAAGAGCCGAAAAGGCGATGAAAGAAGCGGGTATTACGCCCAAGGTGCAACCCATTCGCGGCGGCACGGATGGAGCCAATCTCTCATTTAAAGGACTACCTTGTCCCAACATTTTTGCCGGTGGTCACAACTTCCACGGGAAGTATGAATATGTTCCCGTGGAATCTATGGTGAAGGCGGTTGAGGTGATTGTGAATATTTGCAAGGCATAAAAGTGACCTATTTAAAATAAGAAGGGGTTGACGTTAGTCAACCCCTTCTTTGTATATGTAATACATTCGATTAGTGTAAGCAGTATCTTACGCCTACGCAAAGGCCCCAGTCAAAATAACTGAAGGTTTCATTATTACTGTCAAACAACAAACCATAACCTGGTCTGAAATCCACTTGAAGTGTCATAGGGAAATTGAATTTGTATTCAATACCACCGATGGCATTCACACCAAATTTGCCCCAGTTGGGTTGCGCATAACCCCAACCGCGAGAAAGTCCATTATCCCGGATACCGACGTTATGGCAATAACCCAAGCTCAAACCGCCACCAATGAACCAAAGTAAGCCACCTTTATTGGTAGCAGATTCATATTCAAGATTGGGATTAACTTCGATAGTTCTTGGGAAAATAGTGCTATTATAACTTCCTGTAATACCATTGATATGATAAGCAGCTGGACCAACCGTGATTTTATAGCATGCGTTCACGTCCAGAGCCAAATGATCGGTAAAGAAGGTCTTGTAGGAAACAGCTTCCAATGTTCCCAAAGTTCCACCCACGCTGTGCTTGTAAGGTGCTTGTGCTTTAACAGCCACAGAAAATCCCATGACTAAAGTCAGTAAAATAATGCTAATTTTTCTCATAGTTATAATTTTTGTTTGTTAATGAATAATCTAATCTACAAAAGTACTGCTTTAAACTAACATATCGTTGCTATTATCTTATTTTTGTAAACAGCCAAAAGTTAACATAAATCTTGATTTACTAAAAAATTTTTCATTTTCAATGTCTCCAATGAATTTTTTTTGTATTTTTGCCGCGATGATTTGATGAGAATTTTAGTACGCTAAAATTCGTGAGGGAAACAGGTGAAAATCCTGTATAGTACCCGCTGCTGTGAGTTTCATCATCCTTTAGGC
>JAKSMH010000173.1 GCA_024400715.1 Bacteroidales bacterium
CGTACAGAATGTGAGGATGTACGAGCGCACGGTTGAGTTTCATGGTGAAAGTCGGAACGATTTCAAACCCGAATTTTGGCCTCAATCTCGTCCATCTCGATAAACTTTTCGGCGTTGTCGTTGTCTAATATGGAAAGGGCTTGGATGTGGATGTGGCAGTTGCCGAAGAGAGAAAGGTGAACGATTTTCAAATGGTCTATGGAAATCGTCATTTATTTGAATAAAATGCCAATAAAAAAACGCTATATACAAGTGTCTTGTATATAGCGCAACACAAAAATATGAAAAAACCAATCAACCCTTATAATTGGTTCACCTTTTTCATTAAACCAGATTTCAAGTTGGCAGCTTTATTCTTGTGGATAATGCCTTTCTTTGCCAATTTGTCAATCAAAGAAACCACGGAAGGAAGTCTCTTTGTAGCTTCAGCTTTGTCTGAAACCAATCTTATGTCTCTCAAAGAATTACGCATAGTCTTGGCGTAATATCTGTTTTCTAATCTTTTTCTGTTGTTAGCTCTGATTCTTTTTAATGCTGACTTGTGATTTGCCATTTCTTTATAATTATTATTTTTTATACTTTCAAAATCGGGTTGCAAAAATACAAAAATTATTTATTCAAACAAACTTTTTTGAAAAATTTATTTTGCCATTTTGGGAAAGTGCTTTTTCGTTAGTTCTGTCAACTCTTCTTTGGTCATTTTGTAGTTGTTAATTGCTGAATTTAAGCACTTTGCAAAATTTTCTTTGTCGTTTATCGCATAGAGGCATTCTAATTTTCCGTACCATAAATCCCAAAGTGGAGGCAGATATTGTTCGGAAGTTTCGTAACAGATGAGTGCGTCTTTGTAATTTTTGGCGTAAAAATTTGTTTTTCCGAACATCATCAGATAAATGGGGTCGTCGCCGGTCTGTTCAATCATTTCGTTGATGGTGTTTTCGGCGATGTCGGTTTTGCCTTCATTCAAACAGTTGATGTAACAACAGCATCCGTTTGTCGATGTTTTTGCTGCCGAGGGCGTTTAATGAGTCGATAAAGCTTGCTTTAGGACAGGTCTGGTAAAGCGAGGCGATGTAAAGTTGCCAATAGCAAGACAGGTTCTCTAATTCCGCCTGGTGGTCGCGCAGAAGTTGTAGGGCGACTTTGTATTTTTTCTCGTCAAACTTCTTTTTGATATCGCTCAAGGTGCTGGTGATGCCTTCGGGATTGGTTTTGTTGAGTGCCGATAGCAAGATGTTTTCCCTGATGATATCGGAAAATTTCGTGCCCGTATTGTAGATAAAGCCATCCTTGATGACCAGCTTGTTGTTCATCGTGTCGATGGTATAATCGTAAAAGTTGAGTACAAAATCGTTGTAACTTCGTAAAATAATGTGGTGGCTTTGGTTGGTTTCGTCAAAATAATACTGTAAAAATTTGTAGTCTCCACCATTGTTCACAATTTCCACCATTTCGTCTCCGATATGGAAATTGCTTTCAAAGTACTCTTTCCCGAAGTCGGCGTCTAAGCTGCTGTTGACAATGGAATTGTCGCGGATGATGGATTTCAGGTATTCTTTGTCGAAGGCGTTGTTGAGCACGTCTGGAATGCCGTTGAGAACGGATTGCTCCAATTGCGTACCCATTGTCGTAACGGTGCTTTCGTTTAACTCGACAGCTTCTTCGATGCTTGTTGGCTCGTTTTTATGTCCACAGGCATTGAGTAATATGATGATGCTTAATAAAATGAATAGGTTTTGTCTCATGGTTTTCCGAAAACTAAAGTTGTCATTTGATCAGGAATGAGTAATTCGTTGGCGACTTCAAGGATTTCTTCCGCCGATATTTTATTGAAACGCTCGATGGATTCCTCGGAGGTTTCCACGGTGTCGAAGAAGAGGGCAGTCCGTCCAATGGCAATCATTTCGTTGAGTTTGGCTTCGTTGGAGATGGCCAATTGTCCTAAGAATTGCTTTTTGGCGTAATGCAGCTGCAAAGTGCCTAATTTGTTGTGTCTTAATTTGTCTAATTCTTTATATGATAGATTGATACACTTTTCAATGGCATCGTGTTCGCAGCCAATGTAAATATTGAAAAGTCCGGTGTCGGAAAAAGGAGAGTAGGAGGCCTCCACGCTGTAGGCCAGGCCTTTGTTTTCGCGGATGGCCATATTGAGGCGTGTGTTCATACCCTGACCGCCCAAGAGGTTGGTGAGCAGCATAAAGGCAGTACGGTGAGGATGCCTGATATTGTAGGCGACATTGCCAATCATAATGTGTGACTGGTTGCTGTGCTTGTTAATGCGTTGCTGCTGCGGCTGATAATTGTCGAAGGCAAACCTGTCTTGCGGATTGTCTGCAAGTTTCAGGTCTGAAAAATGCTTTTCACAGAGTTGGACAAGCTTTTTCGTGGAAATATTGCCTGCCGAAGCTAAAACGACATTGTTCATGGTGTAATTTTGATGGATAAATTCTACAATGTCATCACGTTTGAATTTCTTAACGTCTTTTTTGGTGCCTAAGATGTTGCGTCCCATAGGATGTTGGTTGAACACCAAGGTTTCAAAGTCGTCGAAGATGAGTTCTGATGGCGTGTCCTTGTAGTAGTTGATTTCCTCGATGACGACATCTTTTTCCTTTTCCAGTTCGTCTTCTGGGAAGGTCGAATTGGCGAAGATGTCGGATAGCAGTTCCACGGCGCGCGGGTAATCGGGCGACAGAAAAGAGGCGTGGAAGTAGGTCTCCTCTTTGGAAGTGCTGGCGTTGAGGTCGCCGCCAACGTCTTCCATCCGACGGATAATCTGGTGGGCACTTCGTTTTTGAGTGCCTTTGAATATGGTATGCTCGACAAAATGGGCGATGCCCATTTTGTCGGACTTTTCGTCACGGGTACCGGCATTCACCAAGATTCCAAAATGGGAAATGGGTGAATTGATTTCCTTGTGAATCAGTTTGATACCGTTCTTTAACGGTATGATGGGATACGGCATTACCAGAAGTTGTTAAAGAACGATGTTAGAGAGTAATTCGTCAATGGCGACACGTCTTTGCTGCATGCTGTCGCGTTCGCGGAGGGTAACCGTGTTGTCTTCCATTGTCTGGTTGTCAACGGTGATGCAGTAAGGCGTGCCAATGGCGTCCTGACGACGGTAACGGCGACCGATAGCGTCTTTTTCGTCGTATTGGCACATCATATAAGGCATTAATTTATCCATAATCTCGCGGGCTTTTTCCGGCAGACCGTCCTTCTTAACCAAAGGCAGAATGGCGGCTTTGACGGGAGCCAGCTTGGCGGGTAGGCGCAGTACAACGCGAACGGAACCGTCTTCCAGTTTTTCTTCGGTGTAGGCGTGGCTGAAAACGGCCAGGAACATACGGTCAACACCGATAGAGGTCTCGATGACGTATGGAACATAGTTCTCGTTGGTGTCGGGATCGAAAACGCGTAACTTCTTGCCGGAGAATTTCTCGTGTTGGCCAAGGTCAAAGTTGGTACGAGAGTGGATGCCTTCCAGTTCTTTGAAGCCGAAGGGGAACTTGAATTCGATGTCGGTGGCGGCGTTGGCGTAGTGGGCCAGCTTCTCGTGGTCGTGGAAACGGTAGTTCTCGGGTTCGATGCCCAAGTCCTGATGCCATTTGATACGAGTCTGCTTCCAATAGTCAAACCATTTGAGTTCTTCACCCGGCTTGACGAAGAATTGCATTTCCATCTGTTCAAATTCACGCATTCTGAAAATGAATTGGCGGGCAACGATTTCGTTACGGAAGGCCTTTCCGATTTGCGCAATACCAAATGGAATGTTCATTCTGCCGGTCTTATAGACATTCAAAAAGTTGACGAAAATGCCCTGTGCCGTTTCAGGACGCAGGTAAATGGTGTCTGAACCATCAGCCAAGGAACCGATTTTTGTGGAAAACATCAGGTTGAACTGGCGAACGTCGGTCCAGTTCTTGGTGCCGGAAATAGGGCAGGCGATGCCTAATTCTTCAATCAGGGCTTTCAAACCGGCTAAGTCCATTTTGTTCATCAAGTCGGCATAGCGGGCGGTGATGTCGTCAATTTGTTGTTGGTAACCCATCACGCGGGCATTGGTTTGGCGATACATCGCTTCATCGAAGTTCTCAAAGCGTTTTTGGGCCTTTTCGATTTCCTTGTTGATTTTATCTTCGATTTTTTGAATGTGGTCTTCAATTAGCACGTCGGCACGATAGCGTTTCTTGGAATCCTTGTTGTCAATGAGGGGGGCGTTGAAAGCGTCAACGTGACCGGATGCCTT
>JAKSMH010000174.1 GCA_024400715.1 Bacteroidales bacterium
GATAAGATGATTGAAGCCAAGGAAAAAGAAATTATGACTGTTTAATTAAAATCAATAACCTTAAAAATTTTTATTATGAATTTACCTAATAACTTAAAGTATTCAAACGACCACGAATGGTTGAAAATGGATGGTGACGTAGCTTACGTTGGTATTACTGCTTTCGCAGCTAACGAATTGGGCGACATCGTTTTCTTGGACATCACTACAGTTGGCGAAACTTTGGAAGCTGGTGAAGTTTTCGGTACTGTTGAAGCCGTTAAGACCGTTTCTGACCTTATGCTCCCAGTGGGTGGCGAAATCCTTGAATTCAACGAAGCATTGAACGATAATCCTGGTACCATCAACAGCGATCCTTACAACGAAGGATGGATTATCAAAATCAAAGTTACCAATCCAGCCGAAGCTGACAACCTCTTGGACGCAGCTGGCTATCAAGCTATTATTGGATAATATAGGTTTTTAATAAAATTATTACGAAAGGCCACACTGCGTTTTGTGCAAGGTGGCTTTTTTTATTTATTAGGTAAAATGATGAAGTATGTTATTGTGGGCGGTGTCGCCGGTGGCGCAACTACCGCTGCTCGTCTTAGAAGAATGGACGAGGATTGTGAAATCGTAATGTTTGAAAAAGGCGACTATATCTCCTACGCTAATTGCGGCTTGCCGTATTACATCGGGGGGACGATTGAAGCCAAGGATTCGCTGCTGCTGCAAACCCCTGTTAGTTTTGGAAATCGCTACGACGTTGACGTCCGAGTGAAGTCGGAAGTGATAGCCATTGATTCTACTAATAAGACTATCAAAGTACGCAATAAGTTTAATGGCAAGGAATACAGCGAAAATTATGACAAGCTTGTGCTGTCGCCCGGGGCCGTTCCCATTGTCCCCAACCTGTCCGGTATCCAGTCGGACCGGATTTTCACCATTCGCAATGTCGCCGACACCGAGAACGTGAAACAGCGTGCTGTTCTCGGTTTTTCTACGCGGAAAGAGGTCGTCGTGGTGGGAGCGGGATTTATCGGCCTGGAGATGGTGGAAAACCTGCACCAGCTGGGCTATCACATCACCATCGTGGAAAAAGCTTCCCAGGTGATGACCACGGTGGATGCTCCCATCGCCACCGTGATCAAACATCAATTAAAGGAAAAAAATATTGACCTGCGGTTGAATACGGAAGTTAAGGGTTTTGAAAACCTAAGCGATGCCGTGGGCGTAAACCTTTCTACCGGTGAGAGCTTGGAAGCCGACTTTGTCATCCTTAGCATCGGGGTGAAAGCCAATACGGAATTGGCCAAGGCCGCCGGACTGGAAATCGGTGCTGCCGGCGGTATCAAGGTGAATGAGTTTCTGCAGACTTCCAATCCCGACATTTACGCGGTGGGCGATGCCATTGAATTTGCCAATCCGATTAGTGGAATTCCCTATTGTTGTTACCTCGCGGGTCCAGCAAACCGTCAAGCCCGCATTTGTGCCGATAATCTCGTGTTTGGTAATAAAACGGCTTACAAAGGTTCTGTGGCGACTGCCGTGGCCAAAGTGTTCAGTTGGACCGTGGGTTCTACCGGCTTGTCGGAAAATTATCTCCAAAAACACAATATCCCCTATTTGACCTCTATAACGCATCCATTTTCCCATGCGACATATTATCCCAATTCCAAGCAATTGACGCTTAAAATCAATTTTTCGCCGCTTGACGGCCGCCTTTTGGGTGCACAGACCGTGGGCGAAGAAGGCGTGGACAAACGTCTCGATTTGATGGCGTCGGTGGTGGGCAATGGTGGTACGGTTTATGATTTGATAGACATTGAACACGCCTATGCGCCTCCGTTTTCGTCGGCCAAAGATCCGGTTGCGTATGCGGGCTATGTGGCGGAAAACATTTTGGCACACAGATTCTTCCCTATGCAGTGGCACGAGTTGCAGGCGATTTTGGCTACTCCGAATTGGCAAAACGAGTATTTCCTCTTGGATGTCCGTTCAGCAATGGAAGTCAAAGCCGGGGCGATTGAGGGGGCTGTGAATTATCCCGTGGATGAACTTCGTGAGATGTTGGACGAAATTCCTACCGACAAGAAAATCATCATCTATTGTGCGGTGGGATTGCGTGGCTATATCGCCAGCCGCATCTTGTTGCAATCGGGTTTTGAAAAGGTATATAACTTGTCCGGCGGCTACAAAACTTATCGCTTGCTTACGAAAGAGTAGGCGTTGGGAAATCCTATTTTTTCTTCTTCTTACGCGATGAAGTGCTTTTCTTTTCTCTCAGAGCTAGGGGAATGTAAGTCTGTGTTTTGAGTTGTTTCGCTTTGAATGATTGTTTGATTTCCGTGATTTTCTTGGTCGAATAATCGCAATTTATATTACTGATAATTAATAATTTGCGTGATATTTCGTCGTAAAGTGTGTGCAGACAGAAATTGTATTCTTCGGCCATTTCGTAACTTTCGCTGGTTGTGGGCGAATGGGTCAGGAGTTTTTCGAGCTTTTCCAGTTCTTCGGTGAAATATTTGGAGGCCGCTTCCATTCGTTCGGCTATTTTCTTTTGGTCGTCTTGCTGAAAAAGTTCAGCCAGTTGTCTGCGGAATTTGCTTCCAACGACGGTGATGTTATTGGTAAGTTGATGAACCTCATCGACAAAGGTATGGGATTCTTTGTTGAACAAGTCCGTATCATTGCCGATGAGCATTCGCAGTTCGTTGACTTGTCCAAGACAGAAGTTGAAATTGAAAACTTCTTGTAAAATTTCAAGGTTATAAATGCTTTTATCCTTGTCCAAATTTGTTTTAAGTTCTTCAAAATTGGGTTTGATAGCCGAATATTCAATGACATCCGGGTTGACGGAAAGAGAATTTCGGTTGATGGGACTCAGCAAAAGAATGCCTTCCAAACTGCGGCAGCGGCTCAAGGCCACATAAACCTGGCCGGAGGTGAAGGCGTCTTCAATGTCGATGGCCACTTTGTCGAAGGTCAGTCCCTGGCTTTTATGGATGGTGATGGCCCAAGCCAAACGCAGGGGCAACTGGGTATAGCTGCCCAATTCGTTTTCTTCGATTTGCTTGGTGCTTGGGTTGACCGAATAACGGATATTCGTCCATATTTCCTGTTTGACCTTGATGTCTTCATCTTCGCCGTCGCAATGTACATACACATTTTCTTCTCTGTCGATGCGGGTGACGGTTCCTATTTTGCCATTAAAATATCGGCGTGGGCTCTCACTGTCGTTGGCAATAAACATAACCTTGGCTCCTCTTTTCAGTCGGAGAATGGGATTGTTGGGAAAGTTCTTTTCCGGAAATTCGCCGTCAACAGTGGCGGTAAACGTGTGTTCGCAGGTTTTCAGCCGGTCCATTTCTTCCGCGTTGATGTTGTCGGCTTTGGCATTATGGGTGGTAAGGAGAATGTAGTCGGGATGTTTGGCTAAATTGAAATCGGGGCAATGTCTTTTTTCCAACAATTTCAAATCGCTATTTGTCAATTTATTATCTCTAATGACATTAAGCAGGTCGATGAAACTTTTATCTTTTTGTCTGAAGATTTTGTCAAATTCGAGGCAGAGTAGGGGATAAGTTTGAATGACTTGACTGTCAAAAAAATAGGGAGTTTTGTAATAAGGAGAAAGGACTTGCCATTCTTCGTTTAGGGCCACGGGAGCCAGTTGGTACAAATCGCCGATGCAGATGAGTTGAACGCCGCCAAAAGGCTCGTTATGGCGGAATCGGAAGTGGCGGAGTACCGTGTCGATCTCGTCCATCACATCGGCACGGACCATACTGATTTCGTCAATGACCAATAATTCCAGTTCCTGAAGGACTTTGCGTTTAGGTCCCGACATTTTCATTTTGCCGATGAGGTTTTGGTGGCCTTCCGGACTTGGAACAAAGGGAGTGAATGGCAGTTGGAAAAAGGAATGAATGGTAACGCCGCCCGCATTGATGGCGGCCACGCCAGTTGGGGCCACGATGGCAATTTGCTTGCTTGTATTTTGTCTTAATTGTTTGAGGAAAGTGGTTTTGCCGCTGCCGGCTTTCCCCGTGATGAAAACCGAGCGGTGGGTGTGTTGTGCAAATTCTTCTGCCAGTGTATAAATCGACGAGTCCATTCCAAAGTTTTATATCGTACAAAAATACAAAAAATAGTGGGCTGAGTAGCTATCGTACAGATATGACAATCGGATTTTCAGGATCTGACGGGTTGTGTAAGGTAACGTATTCGCTATTTTCTTCCAGAA
>JAKSMH010000175.1 GCA_024400715.1 Bacteroidales bacterium
GTGCCTTCACCCACCTTGGCAACCAGGAACCAAACCTCATCCTTCTCATAGGCTACATAGTTGATGGAAATAGGGCGGCGAAGCAGTGTGCTCTGGGATCCGTCAATACGAATCTCGGCAAACTGACCAGGAGCCATTTCAGGAAGAGGCTGATCACTGGTCATCTTCAGCAACACATATTTTTCGTGTGGCGAGGTATTCTCGCGAACGGTCAAATCTAGAATATATTTTTTCATTGTAACGGTTTTTTACTTTACCATCACAAAGGTAGCACTTTTTATTTAATAATAGGTGTTCTGCTTTCACAAAAAAAGAGAAAGGGTGAGTAGTATTTAGTGATAGAAATACTCACTATTTATGAATATTTTTGTCATTTATGATAGATTCGGAGAATAGATGGCATCCAAAAAGCTACCAGGAAAACGTGATCAAAAAACTATAACCCTATTTTCGTATACCTACAAAAAAGATTGCCATCCTGAATGCTACAGAGTCAATGAACAACGTCAGTGAACTCCCTATCGGAAAACAACAGTTTCCACACTCAGGATGGCAACCAACTATAAAGAAGCAATAATGTCTAAAAATTATCCTTTAGAAGGAGAGAAAACCTCGAAGGTATCGTCATCGTAAAACACCCGGATTTCACGTATGCTTCTAGGCTTCTTGTCTATATTTTTCGCTGACAAAGCAGCAGGATTTACACCCGGAAATCCACCGGAAAAATAGGACACCATCTGATTGATCTCCATTGCCGTCATCGGTTTGCCGGTTAGAGGATTGATAGGAGTCATAAAACCGCCATTGGCACCCACCTGGCGAACGCCATTTGCTGCCTGAGCACGTCCGTTAGTTGAAGCATGAGCCGGAACCCCATTTTTGCCCGTTGCGTTTTCCGGGCCGTTATTCATGCCTGCTGAATTATATCCAAATGTCAGATCAGGGGCCATCGAGCCTTCACTCGGGGTTCCGAACAAGGATCCGTCAGCTCCGAACAAGCCACCGCCAAAGTTATCGGCAGTCCCATTTTGGACCTCCATACCATTAGATATAGTAGGGCTGTTGGGATCATCTGAGTTGTCCGATTGGGGTACATACTTATCACCATTACCCGACATCAGCCACTGTAAACTGTACTGCGGGAATTGGGCGATGATGCTCATCACCATATCGGTATTATACTTAGCCTGCCTTCCCTTTAAGATATTAGAAAGGGTAGCTGGAGCTATGGCTATACGCTCTGCAAACTCCTGCTGGTTTAGTCCGGAGTCATCCAGAATTTCCTTGATTCGATTATACATAGTCAAATTTTCCTTGGGTGTTTAGCACCTGATGTTCTTTCGTTTCGATTTACAAAGATAAATCTTTTTTATGGTCTATACAAGAAAATGAATTAAAATATTTAAAGCGTGTGATTTGCGATTTTAAATAATAAATTCAACTTTTCCACCTTTGTGATTTAAAAATCCGAATTTAAAATTGCAATTCACGAATACAGGTCGCAAAACACACTTTTTCAATTACTTGAATAAAGAAATGCAATCAACTGGTCTATATAGCGCTATATTCGTGATTTTTTCACTTATTAACGCCTACCGGGGCCAATATGTCCGCAAAGTTATGGTTTATAAATTCGAGCACTTTAATACAAATATCGTATTTTGTTGGTATTCAGTCACTTTTAAACTTTTCTATTTTAGGCAATTTTATACATTTATAAATGCTAATCATCGATAAAGATTTGCAAATTTAAATATTTATATTTTCAAACCGAAGACGGCGGGTCCTGTTTGCAGGTTTCTTGATTTGGAATTTTTAATTTCAAATCGGATTTATAAATCCGAATATAAAAACCACAATCTAAACAAATGTGAAAAATAAAAATCGGAAATCCCAAAATCGCTCATTTTTGTACCATTTTTCTATTTGAAGAAAAGTGCCCGCTCCTGCTATTTCATGCGATTCTCAGCGTGCCAGATTAGCATATAACTAGCTAATTTACAACCACAAACACCTAAAATTTCAGTACTCTAAATTGCACCATTCCAACTCAAAAACTGCCATTTTTCACCCTATTTTGGGCTTTTTCGGACCTGTTTTAAGCCAAAATACCACCTATAACGCCCCAAATCCGACAAAAAACCATGTGAAAATCTGTTAAAACGCTATTTTACCCCAACAAGCATAATCACCACCGATCATCAGACAACAATCATCAAAGCCCACACCTTATATAATAGCGCCGGAGAGCCCACGTCTACATCCTTACCGCAAGTACGCAATCGCCCAGGAACATCCTCCAATAGTCTCAGAAACGTATAGCAGCGCAATGAACTTTCCCTACCCAGCGGCATGATTTGCACGACCAGATCTCGCTTTCTTCCTTCACCCCTACAGCAGCTGCAGGCTCCAGATTTTTAAGCAAACAACAGGGAAACAAACGCCCCAGGAAACAATGCCCGTTGCACAGAAGATTGTACCGCCACAATGAAAAAAGGCCCCGAAAAGGGCCTGAAAGTAAAAAATCGCAACAGTGGATTTTTTCAATCTAGAATCCAAAAATCGCGTGAGATTTTAATGTAGGATAAAAAATAAGAGATCCCTCAGTAATTCTCCATTCGTAGCCGACTTATTGTCTATGCCCTTGGACTTGGCGTCAGTGGTGCGAATTGCCGAAATTATGTTCATTGTCTTGCGTGCACTGTACACTTTCATGCCCTGAACATACTCCCTAGCCTGCCATGTCTGGCGGAATCCCAACTGCTCAGCAACCCCCTTTTCAGTCTTATCTGAAGCATAGTGAGCAAGCATCAAATTACTGTAAAAATTGAACAATGTAGCTAAGGTCATCTGGATAGGATTGTTCTTGGGATTTTTGTCAAAATAGTTCGCTATCCGGTTTACCTTTAAAACATCACGAGTCAATAGGGCATTGCGCAATTCATAATTGTTAAATTCTTTACTAATGCCAATATTACGCTCAATCTGCTCAGCGACAATACGTGTCTGCCCCTCTGGC
Source organism: Bacteroidales bacterium (assembly GCA_024400715.1). The sequence continues at coordinate 3,020 of JAKSMH010000175.1, forward strand.
ATGGTCAAAGCCAACTTGTCAACCTCAGCTGCCAGACGATTCAAATCCGATCCGACAAAGTCCGCCAGCAGTTCAACGCTCTTCTCATCGATGGTCAGTTTCTTACGGGTAACACAAGCAACGATAAAATTCCGCAATTGTGCGTCTTTCAGTTTTTTTGACTCAAACAACACTCCCGAATTCTCAATGGCATTCACCACCGCCTTCCTTCTGTCCAAAGAACCATTCTTATGACAGAACACTAAAATCGTCTGATTTTGCGGTGAACGTAAATAATCCGTCAACGCATCAGTATTACCCAACTGTTGCGCTTCCTTCACTACAACCACCTGGTAATCGCTCATCATCGGATATCGCTTGGCGGTAAGCAGAACATCCGTCATGCTGGCATCAGAGCCATAGAAGACCGACAGGTTAAAATCGCGCTGATCCTCCGTTAGAACCGTTTCTACGATATAATCGGAGATTTTATCAATATAATACGGCTCATCGCCCATTAAGTAATAAACAGGCTTAAAATCGCGTTTTTTCACGCTTCTAACCACTTCTTCGTATGTAATTTCTGCTTTTGCCATATCAGGAATGCTTTCTGCAAAGAAAAAAAATGTATCTTTGCACTGCAAACTTACGCAAAAATATCGAAAAAAGCGATATGAACCAGAAAGAATTCCCACAAATCCGGATAGAAGACAATGGAAAGCGGAGCATCTACGATGAGCTTCGCCAGCGCTATGTGGCGTTAACGCCAGAAGAGGAAATACGCCAGAATTTCATTCATTTTCTAATCACAGAAAAGGGATATCCTAAGAATCTTTTAGCAAACGAAGTTGGAATTCAACTAAATGGCACAAGCAAAAGATGCGACAGTGTTCTATACAACATTGATTTATCACCAAAGATGATTATTGAATACAAAGCACCTCACGTACCCATATCACAGAAAGTATTTGACCAAATATTAAGATACAACATTGTTCTTCACGTAGAATACCTTATCGTTACAAACGGAAAGCAAACATATATCTGCAAGACAAACAACAACCAGAAGATTGAATTCTTGCATAGCATTCCAATGTTTTGCGAGTTATAATACACAAACCAAGAACACAACCATAAATACAAAACCACACAAATACAATAATAAAACACCAAACACACCCAAAAATATTCAGTACATAA
>JAKSMH010000176.1 GCA_024400715.1 Bacteroidales bacterium
ACCACCAGATTGAAGAAACCACTCATTCCGAAGACAAACAATTGGGCTATTTCTTCGCAAAGCCAAAGGCTGGAGAAAACTTTCTTTCAACTGACACTTTTGTGAATAAAGTGATATTCTACCTATGGAACGATGTGTTTAAAGACGAAGACAGTGCCGTTTTCCAATATGACAATGACAAGGTTGAAGATGTCTCAATCAATCGTTCTGGCACAATGTATTTCCGTCACTTTATGGCGAATACAGATGAAATGATACATTATTTTATTAATCAGCTGTTTGTAATGGGCAAAGACAATAATCCGGTCGTGCCAATAGATTATCTCAAGTACGACAATGATCCAAAAGTGATTGAGCATTTGCCAAAGATGAGAGAAGAAGATGAAATACCTTCTGAAGTGGAGATGTCAAGAGGATTCAATAATCAGGAACAGCAAAAAGATTACTCCAAATATAGGATTAATGGAATACAGGAAGATGTAAATAAAAAGAATTTGCCAACAGTGATTATAAAAAAGCAAATTGAAAGCGATCCTAATATTTCCATCGACCAATTAAAAGAAAAATGGGGAGATGTTCAAGCTAGGTCAAAACCAATTATTCTTGATGAGAATGGATATGATGATCTAATAAATAGAAGTCCTAGTTATAAAAATAGATTTAACAAAATCGAAATAAATCAGAATATAATCTGGGTGAACAATCAAATTGATGTGGTTGATGTTCAAAAAATTATTGAAAAGGCCAAACATTTAGGCATTAATGTTGACATTGTTGAAAAATGAAACTATTAATCGAAGGATATCCATATAAAAACCACAAGCCAGGCAGTTTGGAATATAACACATTGCAAGGCTTGGTGAACGACATTGAGCTGGAGAGCAACAACTCAGTGTCGGTGTCGTATGTGGGATACTTCTACAGCAAAACGTGCAACGACGTAGTGTTTTGTCTGCCCAAAGTTGTGCTTACCGGAAGGAAAAATGATGGCGAGGACGAAACGGTTTTCGGTTTTTCGCCAGAGAAACTGATTGATTTTGGAAAGCTGGTTGATGCGGATAAGCAGGACAATGGAAAAGAAAAGACCGATGAAATCAAGAAGTTCTTGTCGGAGCTTGCCATTTGGATATATCGCACCATTGTGGTGTATCACGCCAATTACCCCGGTAGCCAGATTCTGAAAACTGAGCAATACAACACCAACAGCGGAGGCGAGAAAAGCAAGTTTCACACCTTGTTCGACATCATCATTGCCTTGCGTGATTTCAACAAGGAGAATCAGAACTATTTTTCGTTTATAGCACGCAACCAGCATTCGGGCAATAACAAGATACAATGGACAAAGACCATATCTAAAAGCCAAGCGGTCATCCAAGATGGAGTGCCCGTTTATCTCAATCCTGTGAACAAGAAAAAAGAAATCAACTTTGACGAAGAGCTGCTCATCATCTATTTTTCAATTCTCAAATACATCCATAAAACCTATGGATTTAGGTTCAATACGGATTTGAACTATCCGCTTATCGAAGGCGCAAAATTCGAAGCCTACCGCAAAGGGAAGGGAGCCCGTCGCTTGAAAGCAATCAAATACAAGTATTTTTCCGACAAGGATCTGCGCCTTTGGAACCTCTGTTATGCGTTTTTGATGTCACGCACAACATCGCCATCAATATGGCTCGTCAAGACTTTATGTTGGTCGATGATTTTCAAATCGTGTTCGAACGTGTAATTGACGATTTGCTTGGCGATAAGGTTTTTGACAAAAACGCGAAGAACCAAGCCGACGGAAAGAATATTGACCACTTGTACAAAGGTCCAAGCCTATTGGCGCAAGCCAATGGATTGCAGACTTATTACATTGCCGACAGCAAGTATTACAAACGCAGCGAACGTGCAACCGATGAGGAAAAAACGGAGAGTTACACGGCATTGCACGGAACATCCATTCCGAAGCAATTCACATACGCTCGAAACCTTATTCAGTGGAATTTGGACTTGTTCCTGAAGGATGATGAAAATAATGGCGAGATTCAACTTCGTCCTGATGAATTGACCGAGGGCTACAACGTGATACCGAACTTCTTTATCAGCGCGCTAATCACCAATAATGAAAACAAGTTCAACTTTAAAAATGACGACATAAATGCACAAGGTCAAATCGATTTCAGCCGTCAGTTTGAAAACCGCTTGTTTGATCGCGATACGCTTTTGTTATGTCACTATGATGTGAATTTCCTGTTTGTGGTGTCGCTTTATGGCCGCAACAACAAAAGTACGCAAAGTGCATGGAAGACAAAAGTGCGCACTGAATTCCGAACGAAGATACAAGAGACATTGGATGAACTTTATGAATTCTACGTGTTGACTCCAAAGATTGGCCAAAATTGCTATCAATTTGTGAAAGACAACTTTCACCAACTCAATGGCAAGCTATTCCGACCAAAGTCCGACAGTGACTGTTTGATATTGGCATTGCTGAAGAAAGATGCATTTACAAACGATAAACTCTTGAAAAAAACACTTGAACCGTCTAAAGGAAGATTGCAAAAAGAGATGAATGGCAATGATGGCATAAAAACATCATTGAGTGGGTATTTTGAGGGCACAGAGGAAGCTGTTCAACTAGGAGGAGATGCATTAGCGAAAAAATTCATCAGCGAAGACGAAAAGACGGATAAAGGTTTGTTGAAGGAAATGCCGTCAATATATGGGGAAGTTGTACTTGTGAACTACGCCGACAAAGACCATAGAAAATTGTATATTGAAAATGAGTTGTGCTATGTGCGTGCCGGAAATTCCGATGGCGCAATACATTTGCCGTCATTGGGCAAAGAACCCAAGTATTTGCTGTTGCATAGTAATAAGGTGGAATCGGCAGAAATGTACGAATTGAAGCAAAATGGGGCAAGAATTTACACCAAAGGTCAATTGGAGGGTAAGGGATTTTCGCCAACGAAAGATGGTATTTATTTGGTTTACGAATTAAAGAATAAAAACCTTGTCAAATTGGACGACATTGATATAGGAACTTTAATAAATCGAGGTGTGGCGTCGCAACTTCCACATTTTGAGATTATTCAGAAAAAGTAAAATGCATTATAAAACGTTTAATCTCTATTCTCCCCCACCATTCTCTTCCCCCTATCTTCTCTCAGACAGTTGTCCCAGAACTTGGTGGCATTGTGGCGTTGATGTGGTCGAGAATGTTTTGCGCCCCATTCTCACTCTCTCAAAGATTACTTTTGTAATTAAACCCTTTTTAGAATAATAGAAGATTTATGTCCCACACCCTAACCCTCACTTGCCCGCACTGCGGACACACGTTTGAAAGAACCTACGGCGTGAATGTCGTGGGGCAGGCCACCCTCTACTGTAACCGCTGCGGCAAAGCCCGCTATGTCGATTTGAGCTTGGGCTGGGAACCGCTGCCCGACTGCGAATGCGGCGGCTCTTTTGATGCCGACGCTAAAGGCCGCTGCCCTCAATGCGATAATGTTCTGTAACGTCTTCTACACCGAACGCTGGGCCAATAGGCACGCAGGACTCGAGAAGTGAGAAGTGAGAAGTGGGGGAGACTCCACAAAGCTAACGTCTAAGAGAGATCCCTTCACTGCGCTCCGCTCAGTTCGGGATGACGGGCTGTCCGTCTGGCAAGAAGTGGCGGCGGCGGAAAGTGACAAAGTTAAAGCACGAAAGTGGTGCCGCCGCCCATTATCCCCCAGGGCGATTCGTCATCCCGAGGTTCCGACAATAGGAGGGACCGAAGGGATCTCAGCTTCAAGAACTAAGAGTTTCAAGTTTCAAGTGGGGGAGACTCCACAATGTCAATAGTCAAAGTGCGGAGCGGTCTTTTTTGTTTGGCCAGAAAGCGGTTTTATTGCTTTTTTTGAGTAAATTTGCGGCCTTGAAAATTTTGTTTCAAGATGTACTTTTTACTTAAAATTAAGAAACTTATAAATTATCAGCCATGACGAAAAAACAGGAAATACAACTTTTTGAGGAGAAAAAAGTCCGCACCGTTTGGGATTCTGAGACTGAACAATGGTACTTTTGTGTGGTAGATGTTGTAGAAGTCCTCACAGATAGCGTGAACCCAAATGATTACATTAAAAAAATGAAGAAACGTGACCCTTCCCTTGCAGAAGGGT
>JAKSMH010000177.1 GCA_024400715.1 Bacteroidales bacterium
TCTTTCCGTCTCGCAGGCCATGCCGGGAATTTTTGCCGCCAATATGGCCAGCAGCATCGGCTATAGACTGCGAGGCCCTATTGGAGCTGTCATCGCAGTCATCGGCAACATATTAATGCCCATTTTTTTCATTCTTGCCCTTGCCCTTTTTTTTCACCATTTCCGCGGCAATGCCATCGTTGAAAGCATTTTCAAAGGAATCAGGCCTTGTGTGGTGGCACTTATTGCCGCCCCCGTGTTCACCATGGCCAAAAATGCCGGCATCAGCTGGCGCAATTGCTGGATTCCCATTGTGGCCGCGCTGCTGATTTGGCTATTGGACATTTCTCCCATTTTGATTGGCGTTGTGGCGGGAGTGGGCGGTGTTGGTTATGGTAGATGGAGAGAAAGAAGGGAGGGAACGTTATGATTTTTTGGAAGCTTTTTTACACTTTCTGCAAAATCGGCATTTTCAACTTTGGCGGCGGCTATGCGATGATTGCTCTGATTCAAAACGAAGTGGTGGAAAAAAACGCCTGGATGACTGCCCAAGAGTTTACCGACATTGTGGCTGTAAGCCAGATGACGCCGGGTCCCATTGGCATCAATGTGGCCACTTATGCGGGTTATACGGCGGTGGTCAATGCCGGCTATGATACGTGGCTCGGCATTTTGGGTTCGTTTGTGGCCTCTTTTGCCGTGGTGCTGCTGCCGTTTTTGCTGATGCTGCTGGTAACGAGATATTTGCTCAAACACAAAGACAACAAGGATGTCAACAACGTGTTTGCCGCTCTTCGCATTACGGTCATTGGATTGATTGCCGCCGCTGCGTTGCTGTTGACTTCAAGTGACAACTTTGGCTCCTATTCGCAAAATCCGGTCCAATTCTTTCTCAGCATTGCCATTTTCGCTTCCGTTTTTTGGGCGACCTCCCGTCGCAAAGCAAATCCCATACTGCTCATCCTACTCTGCGGCTTGATAGGATTTGTGGTTTATTATTGCTAATGAAAAATAGCATCAATAAGGTCTCAATTTTTCAAGTATATGGCCCCTCGATTCCACACAAAAGTTCTGAAACTACACCAACCGCCGAAAATTTAAACGCTATTTTTTATAGTGACTGAAGTTGGGGACGATTGGTTTAATGGGGAACAAAACAAGAGAAAATGTTGGGTTTACTTTGGATATATTTGACAAATTAATAAAAAGGGTAATAATCTTTTTTGATTTTTCTACGTTTGTGGAATGATTTTGATTTTTCGGGATTTTTAATCACAGCATTTCCATAGCAAATATTATATGATGAAGCAGTGCTTAGCCTAATGGCTGTGTTGTATATCCAGCCATTATTTTTTATCTGGAAAAAGTACGGGATTTTGGATTTAAACAGGAATTCCATATTCACTTCCCATTCATAATAATGTGTATCAAATGACCGGTTTTTTCTTTGTGTCTGATATTCAAAGGTTAATATAATTTTTGAGGTGTCTTCAAGAGAATATAAAATTTCGTAATCATTTTTTGAAACAACCACTTTCCCTATATAATAATAGCAAACAATCGTATCTATCATAAGTAACGAATTTGCATATTTTATTGTTACATGTCCACGTGGCGGCAAATAGTCCTCTATACAAAAGATTAATGGTAAAAAATACTCTTTATTACCGTCTGCACTCTCCAAATAGAATCTACAACGTTCATATTGTTCTGTCTGAGATACGACATTTCCTATGCAAAATAATATCAGAAGAACAAGAAATGTGTGTTTCATAGTTTTTTTATTGATGATTTTGATGATGATTAATAATTTTCATAATACTGTTAAGATCTATGGTTAGTACAAATTTAGACCTGTTATAAAATGCTGCTTCTGGTTGTCTATCGCACCCGGGAATATTTTGGTTGCAATTTGATTTGCCTACAACGACATTTAGAGCATAACCATTAAAAGTACTATAATCCGATTCACTAAAATCTGTAGGAGTTTGTATGCAGCCTATTGATCCATCATTACATGGCACATTGTTTAATAAATGAGAATGAATACTTGTACTTCCTTCTGGTGCAATATCAATTGTATTAGAACCTGTTGGATATTGAGTTAATTTACCCGCATTACTAAATGTTGACGCCTCTTCTTTATCACCGCCATTTTTTTCAGTTCGATTATAAACATTACAGGTCTCCTTTAAAACATCAATTGTTGTAGAAACATCTATATTTACATTTGAAGATTTTGTTATAGAATGATTCTTTTCATTTTGTTTTATTGTTTTTTGACTTTTTGCATCAGTTACAATATATATGTTATTATCTTCATTTCCATCAGTTCCCAAATATTTACCATAAGCATCATAATAATCCCCTATCTCTTCCCCATTCGGATCCACCAGTTTCACAGGGTTATTCGCACAATACGTAAATGGCGATAAACCAGGGTATTTCGCTGCCTGCGGGTCCACGCTCAGCCAAATGCTTAAATCTGAGCTGTAATAGCGTGAGCCATAGTAGCTTAGGCCAGTTTCAACGTCACGCTCTTTTGCCGAGAAGGTGAAAGAGGGCTGTGACCAGTAAGCTGTGAGCTGTGAACTGACTTTTTGAGGTGGGGAAAATGTGGTTTTTTGTGTTGGCATTTTGGGTGTTCGGTGGTTGATCGGTTGAGGATGCAAAGTTACGGAAAAGTTTTGAAATCTTTGCCAGCTGCTGGAAATTTAAACGCTACTTTTTATAATGGCCAGGTTGGGGGCGAAGGGTTTAATTGGAGGAGGGTATTTTAACTTTGGTTCCAAATTTTTTAAAAAGTAACAGGATGTTGGAGATTAATATGGAGGCATTGTGAATTCATCAAAACTTTCCCCATCAAGATCAAATTCAGGAAACACAAAATTTTCTAAATCCTTAGGCTTGAATTTTTCTATATCTGGAAGGAACTTGGGAAAAGGACATAATTGTGTATATGTTTCTTTTTCTTCTGAATAATATGGTGCGGAAAAATTCCTGCATTCTATATGCCAGTATTTGTTGTCAAGAATGTCATAATACATTAAATCGACAGTTTCCTGAAAAGCAGATGGCATTTGATTGCATGCTTGCTCAATGTCTTGTATGATAAATTCTTTATCGTAAGGCATATAAATTTCCTCAAAAGGTGCTGTTACCCATATTATAGCGGGCCCATCTAAATCTTGAATGATAGAGTCACAAAAGAATGTGGGAATAGTATCATTATGGCTTTTGAACCTGACATAAAAAGGCGACTGCTCTTTGTCAATGATAGACAAATCATCTGTTTGAATTGAAAAATACAAGCAATAATAATAGACTTGTAGAAAACCTTCCTGAATACTAAGTTCCACATCTCCCACACTATCTATAGTCCTGTCAACTTGGTCATTGATAAAAACAACCTTTTGAACGGATATGTTTGGTTGAGCTTGCGGGGAAAACAAAGCACATACAATTAATAAAACAAAGAAAATATATTTTTTCATAATCTTAATCATCTGTTTTTTGACTGTAGATACACATCAACATATTTTTTATACCTGTTGCTCGCTTTTGAAAATGCGGGTTGAGACTTTTGATAGTCAATAGCGTATTTTTCTTGTTGATATTCAGTCAATTCGGAGAATGCCTTTATTCCAATTTTTTCACACTGCTTGATATGGCCTTTTTCGTGGTCATAAGTGCTTGTGATATCATAATAGTTGTCTAAAAAAACATTGTTTTTCCATTGTTCAAGATTAATCGTAAGTTTTGGGGAATATGAACGTTCGTTCCCGTTGAATTCTATTCGCAATGCCCCTGCCTTCCCTTTATGTAACTTCAAGCCTATGTTGTTGTAATGTCCGACAATATTTTGAATAGCTTCATCCGATAAATTTAAAGAAGATGGTTTATCAGCAATTATTTCTCCTAAACCTTGAGAGATGACGCATGTTCCATCATTTCCCTCACATGAAATACCATCTCTCATTTTATTCCAAAGATTATCTTGAATGATACGGATTTTCCCGTCATCGACACAATCTGTACCAAGGTATTTCCCGTGCTGATCAAAATAATCCGTAATTTCCTCCCCATTCGGATCCACCAACTTAATAGGGTTATTGGCGCAGTAAACATACGGAC
>JAKSMH010000178.1 GCA_024400715.1 Bacteroidales bacterium
TCCATCTTTGTATGCCTCAAAGGCGAAAATTTCGACGGCAACAGCTTTGCCACGCAAGCCCTTGACGCAGGTGCGGCCTTCGTCATCACCAACCGCAAAGACCTGGCGGACAATCCTCGCTGCATCGTGGTGGATGACACTTTGCAAACCCTACAACAATTAGCCAAATATCACCGGGAGCACTTGAAAATACCCGTTATCGGCATCACGGGAACCAACGGCAAAACCACCACTAAGGAATTGGTATCCGCCGTTTTGGCAAAAAAATACCGCATCAGTTTTACGCAAGGCAATCTAAACAACCACATCGGTGTGCCTTTGACCTTGCTGTCCATCCGTCCCGACACCGAAATCGCCATCGTGGAAATGGGCGCCAACCATCCTGGAGAAATCGCGGATTTGTGCCAATTATCCCAACCCACCCACGGCATCATCACCAATATCGGGACTGCCCATATCGAAGGTTTTCTCTCTCAGGAACACATCATCATCACAAAGAAGGCACTCTATCGCTCCGTGATGGCTTCGCAAGGCACTTTGTTCGTCAACATTGGCGACTCCGTCTTAACACAGGATTTGGATTATCCCGACATTTATCCCTATGCTATCGACAACGACAAGGCGAAAGTTAGCGGCAAAATCATCCACAACGACGGTCTGCTTACCATTTCGCTCTTCGGACGCACGGTCCAAACACAGCTGACAGGCGCATACAACCTGGCCAATATGCTATGTGCAGCTGCCGTGGGGTGCTATTTTGATGTTAGCGAAGACGACATTTGCAACGCTTTGACCAACTACCAGCCGTCTAATCACCGTTCCCAAGTGGAACAACGCGGCAGCAATACCATCATCGCCGATTACTACAATGCCAACCCCACCAGTATGACGGCGGCATTGAACAACCTCTTTGGCATTGACCACCCTCACAAAGTGGCCATTTTGGGAGATATGCGCGAATTAGGAAGCGTCAGCCAAGAAGAACACGCCCGCATCATCAACCTTTGCTGTGAAAAAGCTGTCGAAACCTACTTCATCGGCAGCGAATTTCGCCAACACTTGGCATCCGCCCCCCACAGCTTCGTAGATATTGATGCCGCCAACGACTATTTCAGCAAGCACCCCATCAGCAATGCTCTCGTCTTAGTAAAAGGTTCCCGAAGCATCCACCTTGAAAAACTATCCCTCTTACAATAATGATTACGCCAATACTCAGCCATTCCCACGTCATCGGCATTATGTCAGGCACCTCGTTAGACGGGGTGGATTTGGCTTATTGCCATTTCAAACAACTTGACGGCAAATGGGAATATGACGTTATCAAAGCCGAAACCATCAAATATCCGGACGATTTGAGTCTGAAATTGTCTCAAGCAATGAAAATGACGGCTTTGGACCTGGCGTTTTTAGACAACGAGTTAGGTCGCTTTATCGCACAATCCGTCAATATTTTTATGGGCGAATTCAAAGACAACGTGGAATTAATCGCCTCGCACGGGCACACCGTTTTTCACCAGCCGGAACTTGGTTTGACCACGCAACGTGGCAGCGGTAGCGTCATTGCCGCCCTCACCGGAAGGGATGCCGTCTATGACTTCCGCACGATGGATGTTGCCTTGGGAGGCCAAGGCGCTCCCTTGGTTCCCATCGGTGACGAACTGCTCTTCGGCACCTACGACATCTGTCTCAATTTAGGCGGGATCAGCAATCTGTCCTACCGGCACAAGGGACAACGAAAGGCCTTCGACATTTCACCCTGCAACATCGCCCTTAACCATCTGGCCCAGCAAATTGGACATTCCTACGACGCAGACGGCAACATAGCCAAACAAGGGCAAATCAATCATTCGTTGTTACAAAAATTAAATCAATTAGAATATTATCAAAGACAAGACCATAAATCCTTAGGAAGAGAATGGATTGACCAACACTTTCTGCCCTTGCTGGCACAAAGCGGATTAAGCATTGAAGACCAGCTGAGAACGGTTTGTGAGCATATTGCCGAACAAATAGCAAGCGTCTGCAACACAACTAACGGACATTCGCTTCTCATTACCGGAGGGGGAACACACAACCGTTTTCTCATTAATCTCATTCGGCAAAAATTCCACGGGGATGTCGTTATTCCCAATCAAGCCACCATTGACTTCAAAGAAGCCATTATCTTTGCTTTTTTAGGGGTTCTTCGAGCTAACGGACTCAACAACTGCCTAACTTCCGTCACTGGTGCTCGCCACGACTCGTGCGGCGGCACTATGGTTCTGGGGAAACAGGACTCCTCACACATCATCAATAGCAAAATATAAAAAAATGAAACAATACGACCACGCCTCGCTAAAAAAATACAACACCTTCGGCATCGACTGCCAATGTCAAAAATTATTGATTATCGAAAATCAACAAGATATCGACACACTTTTTGAGGAAAAGGTTTTTGAGCAGCATTTTCTCATCATCGGGGAAGGCAGCAACATCCTCTTTTCCAAAGATTTTGACGGCACGGTCATCCGCCTGGCTACCAAGGGACTGGAAATCGTCAATGAAGACGAAGATTTTGTTTACGTAAGAGCCGCGGGCGGTGAAAACTGGTCCGACTTTGTAAACTTCACCATCGACAATCTACTCTACGGCGCCGAAAACCTGATTGGCATCCCCGGCTTGGTGGGAAGTTGTCCCGTACAAAACATAGGAGCCTACGGGACTGAGGCGAAAGACATCATCTATCAAGTTGAAGGTCATTATCTACCCAATGGCGAGCCCTTTATATTATATAATGAAGAATGTCATTTTGCTTATCGGGATTCCATTTTCAAAAACGAGCTGAAAGAAAAATGCCTAATTACGAATGTGGTTTTCAAACTTGGCAAAAGAGAAGCCTATCGACTCGGTTACCAACAACTGGCCGACAAATTGCGGGAAGAAGGCAAAACACCCAACTTAAAACTCGTGGCAGAAACAGTATTGGAAATAAGAAACAGCAAACTTCCTGACATCAAGGTGGTGGGTTGCGCAGGCAGTTTCTTCAAAAATCCCGTGGTCAGTCTGGAAAAATTCAACGAACTTTCTTCCAAATTTGACGACTTGGTTCACCATCCTGCCCCCGATGGCATCAAATTAGCGGCAGGACAACTCATCGATAAATGCGGATGGAAAAACATTCACCGAGGTGATGTCAGCGTATATCCCAAACAGGCCTTGGTCATTGTCAATTGGGGCAATGCCAAAGGGAAAGACGTCATAGACTACTACCAGGAAATCATTCAGTCCGTGCAGGAAAAATTCGGCATTGTCATTGAGCCAGAAGTGCGTATTATCGAATAAAAAAAATATTTTTCCAAAACTGATTTTTATATTAAAAAAATTTGTACTTTTGCAAACTCAAATCGAAAGAGAACAGAATAGTAAAATATTAGTGTTATGGCAAAGAAAAATAAAGAAGCAAGACAGCAGGTGATTTTAGAATGCACCGAACAAAAAGCCAGTGGCGTTCCGGGTATGTCAAGATACATTACCACTAAAAACAGAAAAAACACAACGGAAAGATTGGAATTAAAAAAATACAATCCATATTTGAAACGTGTTACTGTTCACAAAGAAGTTAAATAATAAAATCATATAAGAAATGGCAAAGAAGGTTGTTGCAACATTGAAAAAAGAAGGTGGCGTAGCTTTTACGCGCGTAGTAAAAATGGAACGTTCACCCAAAACGGGTGCCTACACTTTCAAGGAAGCTGTAGTTGAATCCACAAACGTAAAAGACTTTTTGGCTAAAAAGTAATATTTTGTTTTCATGGTTAAAAAAGCTGAAATGAGCCTTCATTTCGGCTTTTTTTTGTTTATTCCTCGACAAAGAAAAAATCATCCTTTGCCGTTGCGTATAATTCAATTTTTTTATGTAAGTTTGCAAAAAATATAATTTATGGGCTTTTTCTCATTTTTTTCGAAGGACAAAAAGGAAGAACTTAACAAAGGGCTGGAAAAATCCAAGGAGAACTTTTTTGCAAAGTTGGCCAAAACGGTTGCTGGCAAGTCCAAGGTTGACGATGACGTGTTGGACAATCTTGAGGAAGTACTCGTCACCTCCGACGTTGGCGTGAATACCACCTTGAAAA
>JAKSMH010000179.1 GCA_024400715.1 Bacteroidales bacterium
AACTCCGTGAGGCGCATTGGCAGGAGCCACGCCACGTTTCACTTCGTGGTAGTAGGCGTAAGTCAATGGCGAGGCATTGGGTTCGAGCGTTTGGGCATCCACCACTTCGCCAATGAAAACGATATGCGAACCCACGTCCATTTTCTGCACCAACTTGCATTCAAACCAAGCAATACAATTATCCACCACGATGGGCACACCTGTCACCTTACCGTATTGGCATCCGTACTTTTCAAACTTGTTGGCCGTTGCCCCAGATTGAAATCCGAAATTGCCGATAAAGCTTGGTTCATATTCTTTTTTGATGGCTGAAACGGAGAAATTTCCGGTCTCTTGAATCAATTGACAAGTAAAATTCTTCTTATTGCAAACCACCTCGATCTGCAAGGGTTCGGAAGTCACCTGTATCACCGCCGTAGCGATGAATGCGTTTTTCCGGCTTTCGTTTCCAGAAGCCACGGCATAAACACCGTAAGTCATTTTTTCAAAACTCTTATTATCCATAATTTTTTGTTTTAATAATAATATTGATTAAAAAACGTCACAAAGGTTTATCCGTCAATATCAATGTCGTTATCTAAATTATCGATTTTGTCGGTTTTGTTGCGGCAGGCACCAACCACGACGACGATTTCCCCTTTCACCTCCTTGTCAATGGGGAAACGGGAGATGGCTTCTTCCAAGGTTCCCCTGAAAGTTTCCTCGTGGATTTTCGTCAATTCACGAGAAATGGAAACGGGCCGTTGGGCACCAAAAAACGGCAGCATCATCGACAGGGTTTTGGCTAAGCGATGAGGCGATTCGTAGAATATTACCGTTTCGGCCATAGCGGCCAAGCGTCGCAGGGTAGATTCCTTTCCCTTTTTGTGGGGCAGAAAGCCATTGAAGTAAAAGCTGTCGCAAGGCAGACCGGAATTGACCACGGCAGGCATCAATGCCGTTGCGCCGGGAGGGCATTCCACGTCGATGCCCTGAGCCACGCACTCGCGCAAAAGCAAAAAGCCGGGATCTGAGATTCCCGGGGTTCCCGCGTCGGAAACCAGGGCCACGCTCTCGGCCATCTTGATCTGCGCCACCAGATTCTGCAGCTGCTGATGCTCATTATGAATATGATAAGCCATACAGCGTTTGTCCAATTCGTAATGTTTCAGCAGGTTTTTGGTCGTACGAGTGTCCTCGCATAAAACGAAATCCGCTTCGCGCAATACCCTGATTGCGCGAAGCGTGATATCTTCCATATTTCCTATTGGAGTAGGTACTAAAAACAGTTTCATCTTAACGTTTTAAGACTTCAAGACCTTGGTTATAACGAATATCCCTTGGAATACCGGCACCGTTGATCTTGTCCAAATCATTTTGCAATGCTTCTGGAACAGAGGCATTTTCAGCGGAATAATTTTTAGCGAATTCAAAGTCGCCTTCGCCTTGTGTTTTCAAAATCAAAGCGCCCCAGCTATTGATAGCGGATTTTGCCTTGTCAAAATCGATATGGTAAGTACCGTCGGCATTCCGGGTGAAAGCGCCTTCCTTTTCCATATAATTATAGCACATCATATTGGCCTTGCCGTGAGATTCGCCGGCACCGAAACGTACGGAACGCAAAATACCCACGATGTAAGTAGTGATGGCATCTTCCGCGGTAATGTCGGTAATTTCACCCTTTTCAATCAAGTTGTTCACCAATAACAAACCCAAAATGTCGGCCTTGGCTTCTTCCCAGGTCGTCTTTTCAGTTTGCAACGCATTATCCACACTACCCTTTCCGTTAACCGTTTCCTTGATGCCCAAGCCGTGAGCCACTTCGTGGAAAGTAACATTCCAGAAGAAAGCATCGAATTTCAGGTATTGCTGTTGGGCGGGTTCCATAATCAGTTCACCGATAGGCATCATAATCTTGTCAAACTTGGCACGTTGGGCGTTTTCCAACTGGAGGCGGCGAGCACCTTTTTGAGCTTGAACGCGGTCATCATTAGGAAGATTGATGGCGATAGTCTTGCTACCTGCGTTGCAATCACCGGCATAATAAACCACATTATATACATTCATATCTGAAGAAGTTCCCGGAACGAAAGTCTTGTATTGGGGTTCGCAGGGAAGTTCCTTTTGAAGGTCGGGGAGCATGGCCACGAACTTGGCCAAATCGGAGCTTTTCTTTTCATCCTTAATCAAGACGAAAGCTTCGTATGAAGCCTTGCCTTCGCGAAGCATATCATCATAATTTTCGATAGGTCCAACCACGAAATCAAGTTTGCTGGTCTTCATATCCATCCAAACCATATCGCTCTTAAAATAATCATCGGTTTCGAACGCTTTCTTTCTTTCGATCAGATAATTTTTCAGGCCTTCGTCTTCAGCCAAAGCGATTGCCTTATCCATCAATTCGCAAACCTTGGTGATTTCTTCCTTGTATTCGTCTTTGTACCAAACCACCTTCAGTTGGCCGTTTTCATCTCTACGGATGACGGTGTAAAGGCTGTTTTTATCAGGATTGTCAAGAGCGTTGAACTCTTCCATCGTCATATCTTGAGGATAATATTGGCAGCCGGCAGGTTTGGGGCCGAAGCCGGGCACGAAGCACTCATTGTTGTTCAATCTTTCCCAAGGACCATAGTTGATAGCGACAAAATCACGAACCCAAGGATCGGTAATTGTATCCAGGATGGTTTTGTCACCGAAAGTCTGTTTCCAGAAAAGGTCGTCCATAATATTGGAAATCTGAATAAAAATATCGACCAGTTGTTTTTCATTTTCCGTCAAGCCGGACAAATCGGCAGTTAAGTCAAAGGTGGCGAACTCTTCAACCTTGAGTTGCATTTCGCTTTTTTCAGCAACGGGTTCCGATGTCTTTTTTGATTTACAAGAAGAACACACTACAGCAAGGCAAACCAAGCAAGTAGTCATTGCAATCACAGTCTTTTTCATTTTTTTGTATTTAAGTTATTGATTTAATGATTATTTATTTTTTTTCTTTTTTGCCGAATACAGTCACATTGATGTATTTTTTAGGATTGGCTTTTAAGTCAACGATCAGTTCATTCAAGCTATAGAGCGAATGTTCCAGATTGAGATAAAGGGAATCGTTGTTCACCAATTGTCCCAGAGTACCCTCGCCGCGTTGCATCTTGTCCACAATCAGCTGGATGTCGCCGACGGCCTTTTGTGCGTCGTTAATGGTTTGACGGACATTCGCCTTAGACAGCGAGTCGGTAATATTATCCATATTTTCCACGATACTTTCCAATTGCGGTCCGGCAGCCTGCAAAGTATTGCTGAACTGTTCGAGGTTGGTCACCAGCTTGCCAACCTTATCCTTGTTGGCGGACAAAATATAGGTAAGGTTTTCGGTTGTAGATTCCAGATTAGCCAAAGTACTCTTCAGGTCCTGACCGCCCGCATCGGGAGCAAGGACATCTTTAAGGGAAAGGGTGATGGTATCCACGGAGCTGAGGATACTTCCCAACTGGGCCTTGAGTTCATCGATACCGTCGGTCATAGGCGGAACCACGTAGGCCTGCATCGTATCCTTGGCCTGCAGGTAGCGTGTGTCGCTGCCGAAGAGGATATTGACCACCGTACCGCCGAGCAGATCCTTGGGAGCCACCTGGACTTTTGAATCCTTGGGGATATTCACGTCTTCGGTAATCATCAATTCGGCACAGAGGCGAACCGGATTATCGGAAATAATACTCACATTGGTCACCTGACCGATTTTGTAGCCGTTGAGCATAACGGCGTTACTGGCCTGGAGGCCTCCCGTGTTATCAAAAATCGCATAGTAATACGTTTTCTTGCCAAAAGCAGAAACGCCTTTGAAGAAGCAGGCACCGAGGTAGAAAATGACGACGGCGACGATGCAGAAAATGCCGACTTTGAGTTTACTCTTGTTATGTGCGGAATTGTCAGGTTTTACTTGTTCTTTTTCCATATTAAATAAAATAATTTGCAAAGATACAAAATATTTTAATGCAATGCACAGAGATTTTTCAATGGTGCGGGAAAGGGGAAAACTGCGATTCTATTTTATTCGGAACCATCCCTATAAGTCTTGTAAAGAGATTCCGACCTCCGCTTTGCTCCGGCGGAATGGCGACGACCACCCCGCCCGACGGGC
>JAKSMH010000018.1 GCA_024400715.1 Bacteroidales bacterium
TCCAATAGCGACCAACTTCGCCATCGTAAGTCACTTCCCTTTCATCACCGTTGTACCCGCCACCGGCAGGAAAGAACAAGGCCCCATTGTTTTCCATTTTATTCCATTGCTCTTTGGAATAATAGTTTTTCTGCGCAAAATATTCAGATCCGTCACCAGCACCTAAGCCACTATTGAAAGTACATCCTTCGGGAAGGGTCCAATTGTCGGGAAGAACCACTAATCCATTATTGCCTTCAATGCAGGCAATACCATACTTTTGTTCGGCATTTGTACGGGTTTTAAGAAGATAAATCCATTCGCTTTTTGTCATTGTTCGCCATAATCCCGCCTGATTGCCTCCATTAGAGATGGCATTATACACACCCCAGTCACAATTCGCATATTCTCCATTCAAACTATGCTCTCCAGCGGGAAGTGGTCCATAACCCATACCCTGAGTATAACTATCGACAAAATTGCGTTCGTAAGGCATATAGTAGGTGTTTCCACAGTTCCAACCGCTGGTGGCCCAACCAAAAAGATCAATCCATCCACCATAAGAGGCAGAAGCATTGGCATTGGATGCACCAATAAAGTCATATTGATTTTCGGCAAAGCGCCAAGTACTCGTTGTGGCCTGGTATTGTAAATTTCCCTTGGAAAATTTTACTTGTTTGTTTGCGCCAATGGAAAATACGCCGTTAAGAGCCCCTTCATCTGTTGGGGTTGGTTCTTCTTGCTGTTGCTGATTGTTGTCAGGCGTGACTTTTTCTTTTTTGCAGGAAACGCAAAGGCATAAAACCGCCAAGGTTAAAATAAAAGTGATTTTTTTCATAAAAAGGTGTTTTTTAGCTAAGTGAATAATAATTGCAAAAATACATAAATTTGTTGGTTATTATGAAAATTAAATTGTTTTAAAAATTTTTATCTGAAATAAACATCATATACATTGGGACAATCAAAAATTATTCTATAATTTGTATCCAAGAATTGTCAAAATTAATGCTTTGCAAGACAGAGTCCATTGACACTATGGGAGGACGTTTAACCTTAAATTTAATGGCATCTTCAGGCACATTAGTGTGGATGGTGAATTGCGCACCATGGGGTTGCCAAGTGAAGCAGGTCTGTCCAGAATGCTTGTTTATCCCTAATAAATTACCATTTTTATTTTCTTCCCATATATAATCGTTAGTTTTGTATCTTTCAATATATTCTTCGAACATTCGAAATTCAGTTAAGTCGTCATTTCTGACCAGTACATTTACCCTAACGGAATTATATTCTTCATAAGCTATATTAATACGCTCATTCCATACTGCTAAAACGGCTTGTCCTGTTTTTTGAATATCAGTATGAGGGTCTGTAATTCCAAATGAATAATCTGGAGAACACCTCCCACTAATTAGACGAACATTGGTACAATTGAATGGATGGGCATTCTTGACGGTTTTCATTGACCATCCAGTTTTTTCAAATGCCACATCGGCAATACCAATTGGGCTGGCGAAATGAGTACCTTTAATTGTTTCGGCAAAAATATCACCCCAATCATCCCCAGTAATGTCACGACGACCGGAATACATTAAGTAAACAATATGTGCGCCTATCCTTTGAATAATGTTTTTTGGGAATATGTTAACTTCATAAATGGGGTCAACATTTTTTTGAGAATCTCGTAATTTTGGATGTATCATAATACTTCATATATTTTTTTTGCAACTGAATGTATCATGGGTACAGCCACAGAGTTGCCCGTTTGTTTTCTAATTTCTTGATGAGATACAACAATCTTGTATGTGTCAGGAAAACCTTGAAATCGCAATAGTTCTCGTGACGAAGGTCTGCGATACCCATTCACTAACTGATAATTGTAAGACGCTCCTGTTCTAAGGGCACAAGCATAATCAAGAATTGAAATATTACCAGACTTATTTTCATGCCACATTGATGGATAAAATATATGCTTGCCAATTGTTTTTTCTTCTCGTTTTCTTCTTATTGTTTCAGATGCAAAAAGTGAAGCATCAACTATGGAATCAGGTTCCAATACGCTATTAAGATTGTAGTTTTTTGGTAAAAATTCAAAATTAAACGCTTCAAATTTACTTATGTCTTTAAAACCAACGATAATAACACGCTCTCGCTTTTGTGGAACACCAAAATCTAACGCATTCAAAATTTTCCATTTTACGTGGTAGCCAAGATTTTCTAGTACGTTGAGGATTGTTTTAAATGTTCGTCCACTATCATGACCTACTAATTGTTTTACATTTTCCAAAAATACTACGGGAGGATTATGTTGTTGCAAAATATTTTGAACTTCAAAAAACATTGTTCCACGAATATCTGCAAAGCCTTTCATTTTACCCATAATAGAAAAAGCCTGACACGGAAAGCCTGCACAAAGCACATCAAATCCAGAAGGAATAAATTGTTTGGTTCTTGGTTTTGTAATATCGCCGAAAGGTACATCACCAAAATTAGCAAAGTAAGTTTTTTTTGCTTCGGCATCCCATTCTGATGAATAAACACATTGTCCTCCTATTGCTTGGCATGCAATGCGAAATCCTCCGATTCCTGCAAATAAATCGATAAATGTAAATTTTGGCTTTTTAGGGGAGGGAAATGGAATTTCATTATCAGCAAATAGACCATATTGAAATTCAGGTTCACAAACTTTATTGGCGATGGCTTTTTCTTCTTTAGGAAGTAATGTGCAAGCTTCTACGGCAAATGTTTTTGCGAATGATGTACCTTTTGTATGTCTATAGTGTGTAATTATAGACATATTTTCATCTTGCACATTCGTGAATTTATATTTATCCATTTTATGATATCTTTCTTAATATCAATATTATGTATGTTCAAATTTTCATACAATAAGTATGAGAGCACGCAATAATGTATTTTGCAAAAATAAAATAAAAATCAATATGGGATGCCTACCTTCTATTTGATTTTTACCCTTTCTCCCTTGCTGTGTGATGTAAATTCAGGGGCATACATACATTGAATCGAGGTGATTCCATTGCTGTAAGTTCCTGCCATCGTGGCAAAAAGAGTATATTCAAATACATACGTTCCCTTGGGTAGATAATCAATGAAAAAGTTGGTGGCAGCGTCGCCGGTGGCTTCATAATACCATAGTCCGCCTTGGTATTTGTATCCTGAAAGCACATTTACGGGTTCAAAAGCCGCCGCACGCATATCTTTCAAATGCACATATTCCATATCTCTGTCGCTGCGGATTTCCGTACGAACCCGTACTTTGTCTCCCACTTTTAAAGGCGAATTTTCGGTAAGGGGCGTTAAAACCTCGCCTCTCTCATTAAATTCTACTTTGTATAACTTTTTGCTGATGACTAAATTTTTGTCATCAGAAGAAGTGACTTTGTCTATGTTTTTTAAGTACTGCCAATACAAACTGCCCCAAGCCGGTCCGTTACTGTGCTTCTCTATCTGAACTGTAGCCATGTTTTCATCGACTTCGTTACCTTTCCATACCTTCTTCACATAGCCACTTCCTGCTTCCGCATTCATCGTGCCCTCACCTTCCGTATATTGCCAATCTCCAACGCTTAATCTTACACCATTATTGTTTTCTAATTGATTGTTATTCAGCAATAAAGCATAAATTGCTTCGGTGGTTGACTTCGTTGTGGGCCAGTTTTGCGTTTGCTTCTGTTTCAACAGCCACAACTGCATTTTTTCCACGGATTGTTGGTCGTGAGTTATGGTATTGAAGGCTTCAATCAACAAAGCTTGACGTTCAATGGGCGCTTCATACCAGAAATAGCCATAGCCCTCCTTTTTCCACCACATTCCCATTTCTTCATCGTATTGTGCCATAGATTTTATTTTCGCAATGATTTCTGAAGCCAAATTGACATCTCCATTTCTAAAACAAATCAATGCGGTCATAGCTTGCCCGTAAATAGATTGTTTTTTCCAGTTTTTCTTTAGATTGGAATAGTAATAGTTGTATGCTTCTTCACAAGAAACAGCTATTTTTTGTTTAAAATAACTTCTGGCATAGAGATAATGAATATCACTTATGTTACAACTGTTCTTGTCCTTTTTATACCATTTCTCGTAGTTTTCTTTGGCCTTTTGATCTATAAAGCGAATGGCTTTGTTCATAGATGCCTCGCTCAAACCATATTTGATGCCTAATGCCTGCAAATGACCGCAGCCGGCCACGATGTGTTCCGTAATGTATGAACTGCTTACTCCTCCGGCAAACCAAGACCAACCGCCATCACTATTCTGCGATTTCTCCAATTTGTCAATGGCAGACTTTTCTTCTTTGACCATTCGATTGAAATCAAAGAGTAAAGCGATGTTTTGCTTGCGCACATTTTCGTTCTGTGCTTCCAAAACCCAAGGCGTTTCTGCTAAAATCACTGACTTAAGTTCTTGATTTTTATCTAATTGTGAACAAAATGCGTCAACATCTTTATTTAACCAGGCATCAAATACGGCTTTAATTTTGGGGTGTTTATTGATGAGGTTGGCTGCCAAGCTGTTGGCATAATAACGACTGAAAACCTGTTCGTTGCATTCGTACGGATATTCCATTAAGTAGGGCATAGATTGAATAGCGTACCAAATGGGATTGGGTGTAAATTCCAAGGTGAGCGATTGTGTGCTTATCGTAGAGTTGGATGCAGCAAAACTTTCTTGTAATTTGTTAAAATTGAATGTTTTAGACCCCTTGTCGCTAATATGTAGAGGAAGACTTTCCGTAATCAATATTCGGTTGGTAAGGACAGGAATCGTGTTTTCCTCGCCATCGGCAAATGAAGGCGTTTGATTGTTTTTCGCTTCAATGCGATAGGTGATAGCTCCTATGTTGGTCGGCACTACAATGGCGAAATGTACTTCTTGACTTTGTCCTGCTTCGACAGAAAAATCACGTTCATCTCCAGAGGTGGTTAATTCAATTTTTTCCCCGTCTAAAGGATTCAAAAAGGTAATTTTGACCGATCCGCTTTGCTTTAAATTATCCATATTGACCACTTTGGCTGATAATACCAGCGTGTCGCCCTCTCTGAAAAATCGCGGCATATTGGGCGCCACCATCAAGGGTTTTTGCGTGGTGACAATTTTTTCAAAATACCCGCTCATTAAATCTTCATTATGGGCAAATCCCTGTAATTTCCAGCGTGTTAAAGCGTCAGGCATCGTAAAGGAAATCAGTATGTTCCCGTCTTTATCTGTTTGTAAATGTGGAAAGAAGAAGGCGGTTTCGTTAAAATTGGTGCGGATGGAATTTTCTGAAATTTTAGACGATTTTTGTGAAATAGATTCGTTATCCTGTTGGTATTCTCTCAAAGACAATGCTGTATTCTCTGTCATAAAAACGCATGCGGGAATTTCGTCACTTGCTTCTTCAAAAGCCATATCCATACTCAGGTTCGCTCCCATTGCTGGTGCCGCGGTATAACATTTTTGAAGTAAGCGTCTATTTCTGTATTGATTTATATCCCATCGTAAAATAGGATAGGGGCGAATAGGGTATGGATAACATTTATCTGTGGATAATTGATTGAAATAGGAGTGGCTATAATATATTTGTCCGTTAGAGAAAAAATAAGGGTAGGTCTTTTTCACCCATAGATTAATGATTTTGTTGATAGAATGCGGTTCGTTGAGGATATCTAAAGAAGCATCGTACATAGAACAAAGCAATTCAGCGGCAACTTTGTCCCCCTTTTTGTTTTTAAGGCGGATTTGGTACTGTTCCTGACTGCCAGGGGTGGTCTTGTCCCGGAAAGTGATAAAGTCAAAATCAATTTTTTGATGACTGTAGGGAACGGTGAAAGTCAAACTTTTTTCGTATTGATTGTTGTTTTGCGCAACGAATGCATGGAAAATGATTGTCCCAAGGTCTTTTTCTGTCACTTTATAGTTGAAATAGGCATTTTCTTGATCCAAATTAATCCATTTTGATTCAATTAAACTGTCATTGGAGAAAATTTCAAACAAGATACTGGCATTTTTTAGGTATGTTCCCAAAACAATGGGAATGGTTTCCCCTATTTCAGCAGTGTTTGTGTGTTTACTTCGCAAATCAATGGCTTCGTATGCAGTGCATTTTTTGCTTTCTTCGTCATAAATCAACACATATTTATCTTCTGTGATTTCATTGTGATTTTTGTCAAAAGTAGTGAAGTGAATTTTATAGTAACCATTTTCAAAACTGGAAAGATGATGGATAGAGAAACGATGAGGTTCAGCCGTAATAAAATCACCTTCCTGAACGATTTTTAAGCTTTCCCAATTTTGTTTGTCATTTTCATTGTTAAAGTCAAGGTAGGGTAATGCTTTTTGTAAAGCAACTGAATCCGACAAATAGTGGTCCGCAGTCGGACAAGCGTAACGATAATTTTGGGGGACTTTTAATTTTGAGATACGATAATGAATGCTTCCTTTTTGGGGTTCTCCTGCCAAATTGGTTAAGTTGACGATAAAGTTAGAAGTGTCATTTTTGTCAAGTTGCTCTGGAATTTGGGCTTGAATGAATAAACCAATCTCACTGATGTTGATGGTGGTGGATGCGGAGTGTGTTTCGCCGGTAATGTCGGTAACATCTACCAAAACTTCAAACTGATAAAGCGGATTAAAATGTTGATTTTCCAAATCTTGTGCGGCGAAAAAGTCAATTTTGAATTTTCCCTCTGCGTCAGTAAATGTTTCTCCTTGTGCGATTTCCTCTCGCCGCGGTGTGGACATATACCAAAAATATCTCCAAGGGAATGACGTGCTTTTTACCACACGGTAATTGACCAAGGCGTGGTCAAGCCCATAACCGGCGTATGCTTTTACATTGCCTACGATGTTAACACTGTCTCCCAACTTAAATTCCTCGGCGGCTTTATCAAATGTGATTTCAAAAGTTGGTCGCTTATATTCTTCCACTGAAAAATATTGACTGTTTTTTCCCACCGATAAATGGTATTCACCGGTTAAACCGCTGTTGGGCAAAACAAAATGACCGGAAAATGAACCAAATTCATTGGTTTTCAAATCTTTCTGTTCTGCAATAATTTGATTGTTTTCATCCCATAATTTAATCGTAATATTTTGATTTTTTACGACTTGCTGGTCAATGGTATTTCCGTCTTTTGATTTTTTGCTGATGACAATACCTTTAAAATAGACGGTTTGTCCGGGTCTGTACAGGTTTCGGTCCGTGAAAATATAAGTGCTGTTTTGCGTCTGCTCTTGTTTGCTGTAGCTGTCATAAAAGCGTTTGTGAGAGAATATTGGGAAATAGTCGTTTCCACATATAACTGCGGCTGCAATATATTCGTTGTCGTTTAGAGTATAACTGTAGGTGCATCTTCCGTTTTTATCGCAGCCAATTGAGGTGGTTTTGACGTTTTTTGTCGTATTTTTGTGAATTTCAATATTAATTTTGGCATTGCTCAATGGTTTTCCACTTTTTCGGTTAAAGACGAAAAATTCAATTTCTTTTTTCTCTTCTACTATTCGATATTCTGCATTGATATGGCTGACCATAATATTAAAAGCACAAAAACCAGAAATTTTTTTTGCGGTAAAAGGAGAGTTGGAAACCAAAATCGAGTAGTAACCTGGTTCCAATGCAGGTAATTGAAAATGAGCACTTTGAGTTCGATAATCATTTTTCTCTGTGAAAGTAAATGATTCTTCTAAAACGGCTTTTTTCTTTATCAATAAATCGTAATATTTGTCGTTGGATGGATAATATTGCGCGTCTTCTTCTTTAGTGATAGGTATAATACGCAGATAAAGGTGTTGGCAATTTTGGTGGTGCAAGGTCATCAAATTGGCTTGTTGTGCGGGCATAATTGCACTTGCCTCAATAGCTATATTGAGTTTAGCTAAGTTTTCGATGGCTATTTGGGCCCGGTTGGCTTCAATGGATTTTGGTGCGGTAGCAATGGTCTTCTGGTACCATTCCACGGCAGTAACCCAATCGTTTTTATATTCTGGATGCGAATTTTTATCGTATTGTTTTCCTCTGTTGTGGTAGTAGTTCCCTAAAGCATTGGTAATCATCTCGTATCCTGTCAGGTCGCGATAAGTTTGCTCTAATTGCTCAAATGCGGTTAAAGTCCAGCGGGATGCCTCTTTTAAGGTGGTAAGGGAATTAAGGTAGTTATATCGTCGTATTGTCACGTCTAATAGGGCTCGCTTATCCTTGTCGTTGAGGTGAAAATGCGTGAGCTCTTGCATAATCTTCAAAGAAAGGAAAGAAAATGATAAGGAATCTGACGAGGTGATAGCTATTTGTGTAAAATCAGCATTATCTTTCCAATAAACCGGATTATTGATGTCGAATGGTTTCATTGGAACTGGCAGTTTGGGAATGGTGTTGCCCAAATAGTCCAAGGCGCGGAATGCCAAGAAATCGTATAAAGTTGGACGGTATTCGATGGAAATGGTGGTATCTAATAATGCGGCATATTCCGTAATGGGAATATTTTGTAAGATTTCCGTCTGTTTGATAGAGGATAGGTAATGAAAAACGATTTGTTGCACCAGTGTTTGCAAGTCCCAAGTGTTGAAATCGGGATTGATTTCTCCCACAATCGGGGTTCGGTCTAAAATTTCATATTGATTTTGTTCGTAATAGGAATGGAGTAGTTGAGCCATACAACTATGCCAAACGGCTTGATTGACTGGTTGGCCCTGTGAATTTTTGATTTCTTGATTAATGGCGAGGTAAACCGTGTCGTATCCATTGTCGTATTGTTGGAAGATTTTTTCGTAAGAAACCAACAATTGATGGATGTCTTTAGGATTTTGCTGGGAAAATAAAGAGGAAAACATACCAAATATTAATAAGAAACAGAAAAAAATTTTTTTCATATATGTTTTTTTGTAATAATGACTGACAAAGATACTAAATAGTTTAGTCGTAAAATTCACTTCATAGAATTTTTTGCCATAAAAAAAACGAGGTGGCTTAATGACCACCTCTATAAATTGAAAATAAAAATTCGATTATTTGCAAACTACGCTGCAGGTAACATTTTCAATAGCAGTAGTATTTTCATTAGCGTTAAGTACTTCGCTTAGTTGTAGTCAGTTGACGTGGTAATAGGAATAGATCCTTCGTAATGGATTGAAGTTGTACTATTTGCATTGGCATTGATAGTAAATCCTGCGCCATTATGGGAAACTTGGAATGAATTCATAGAATTGTAATTCGCATTGTTGAATAGGTAATATAATGAGTAGCAGCTGTAGCAGTATGACCACGTTCCGCCGTCGTATGTCCAAGCACCTTCATCAATGGTTGTAAGTTGTGCCAAAGTACGACTTACAATGAAAAAAGACAAGGAACCGTCTTCGGCATAGAAACGAATAACTCTTGATGAATAGAAGGAAGGACTTACCTGATAACTATAGATGATTTCACCATTGGCACTTCCTAATTTTGTGATGTTATCCCCTTGCTTAATATAGTTGACAATATAGCTAATCATAACTTCAGTGATACCTATTTCGCCTTTGTCGTCGGTGGCAACGGCCTTCAGTGTGTGAATACCTTGAGATAAACGTCCTGGGCTTACGACGAATGAAGCGTGGCTGCCAATTTGATTGTCAATGGGCACGTCGTCGATA
>JAKSMH010000180.1 GCA_024400715.1 Bacteroidales bacterium
CTCACCACTTTTGTGATCGATAATATGCCCTACTTTTTAGAAGAGGATGATTATAAGCGATTGGACTCCTTACTCGTTCCTTCTAAAATCGAGGCGCAATTAGAAAACGACAAACAACTGCTCTCAGCTCCCGTAGCGACACTACGCAACACTATCCAACACGACCCGATGTTCTTTTCTGCCGGAATTCTACAATCACTCAACGACTTCCGCCCCGACGACAACTACCAAACCATTGATGGCTTCTTTTATGACCAAAGCACCAACGAAGCTCTGGTCATTGTTACGTCCAAACATCCAGCCAGCGAAACCAAGAACAACGCCATCGTCATTAGGCAAATTGGAGAATGTGCCGATTTTGTCACGCAAAATTTTGACAATCAAATATATATCAGCAGTTTCGGAGCCAGTGAAATTGCCCAGACCAACGCACGACAAATCAAAAAAGACAGCATTATTGCCATCGGTCTTTCACTTCTCTTCATTATTTCTCTCTTACTTTACTATTATCGCAATGTTCGCAGCATTCTGCTCATTTTATTGTCCACACTGATGGGTGGACTTTTTGCCATTGGCATCATCTCGCTGGTCAAAAGCACCGTGTCGGTCATTGCCATTGGCGTGGCATCCATCATCATCGGTATCGCCATCAACTACCCCATCCATCTGCTTTCACATTTCAAGAGAACAGACAATAAAGAACAGATAATCAAAGACATCGTATCGCCTTTATTGATTGGAAACATCACTACGGTTGGGGCTTTCATCAGTCTTTTGTTCATTAGTTCAGATGCGATGAAGGACCTTGGTTTATTCGCTGCTCTCTTGCTGATAGGCACCATTTTGTTCGTACTCGTCTTCCTGCCCCATCTTTTGGGCAAGACTTATCCTAACTCAGACAGAAGTTTGGCATTCAAGCACATAGCCGAATTCAAACCCGAATATCATCCCATCATCATCATTTCTGTAATTCTACTGAGTGTCGTTTTGTATCAATTCAGTCTTCGCACCAGCTTCGATACCAACATGCACCACATCAACTATATGACGCAGAAACAGCGAACAACCTTGGAACGAATGATGGCCCAAAACGACAGTTCCCGTGTCAATTTATACTGCATTGCGGAAGGTGAAAGCATCGACGAAGCCCTCAGTTATAACGAACAAATACAAGTCGAGATTCGAAATCTTCACTCAAAAGACATAAAAGCGAGCGGAATTGGCAACTTCATTCCTTCAAAATCTCAACAAAAAGAAAAAATCGAACGCTGGAATCTGTTTTGGAAAGACAAAAAGGACAATTTTGAACACGATTTGGACATTTTCGCCACAAAAACCGGCTTTAACCCAGCCGCATTCCAGGCTTTCAAAGACATTTTATCACAAGATTTTCAGATTCAGGAAGCCGATTATTTTGACCTTATCAAAAATCAAATGGCCACCAACTACATTTCGGAAGAAGATGGACACATATTGATTTATAACATTCTGACTGTTTCCAAAGATGATGTCGGCAGCGTAGAGCAAAGCTTAAACCATCTTGACAGTCATATTTTCGCTTTCACGGAAAGTTCCATTGCCACCAGACTCGTACAAGCCCTTTCCAAGGACTTTGACTACGTACTGTTCATCTGCGGATTTATCGTTTTTGCCTTTTTATTGATTTCTTTCGGAAGATTTGAAATCAGTTTGATGGCTTTCACCCCACTGGTGGTCGCTTGGATTTGGATTTTGGGAATTATGGGACTGTTTCACATTCAATTCAACATCGTCAACATCATTTTAGCCACATTTATATTCGGTATGGGCGATGATTATTCGATTTTCGTCACGGAAGGACTGATTTATGAATACACTTACGGCAAAAAGATGCTGTCTCAGTTTAAAAACTCCATCATTTTATCAGCTTCCATTATGTTTATCGGCATAGGAATGCTGATTTTTGCCAAACATCCCGCAATGAAATCATTGGCTGAAGTTACCATCGTAGGAATGTTTTCCGTCGTGCTTATGGCCTACGTCATTCCGCCGTTCATTTTCCGTTGGCTGACGCAGAAAAAAGGAGAGAAACGCAGACAGCCCATCACCATCAGTAATCTTTCGAGAACAATTTTCTCATTTACATTTTTCATTTTCGGATCAATATTTTTAAGCATTGCCAGTTTTTTCATGCTCACCCTTCGTGGGAAAAGCGAAAAGCACAAATTGCAATACCACAGATTGTTGCAGCAAACTATGCGTTTTGTCGCGTGGGGTATGCCACAGGTCAAACATCGCATCGACAATCCTCATCAGGAAGATTTCTCGAAACCGGCCGTCATCATCTGCAATCACCAGTCACACTTCGACTTAGTTTATACATTGATGCTATCGCCGAAAATCATCGCGTTAACCAACGAATGGGTCTGGAAAAACCCGTTTTACCGGGGTGTCATTCGCGGAGCCGACTTCCTTCCCATTTACGACGGCATCGAGCAACATATCGGTAAATTAAAAGCTCTCACCGACAAAGGGTATTCCATTTTGATTTTCCCTGAAGGCACCCGTTCTGAAGATTGCAACATCCTGCGCTTCCACAAAGGAGCGTTTTTGTTGGCCAACGAACTGCAATTGGACATTTTGCCGCTCGTCATTCACGGAGCGGGTCACGTATTGCCAAAAAAAGAAATGCTGATGCGCAAAGGAAAAGTAACATTGAGCATAGAAAAAAGGATTTCTCCCGACGACCAGCAATACCGTCAAGGCCGTGATTTATTGAGTACAGCCAAGATTTTCAGACAATTTTACATCGAAAAACATCAAAATATCGCACAAAACGAAGAAAACGCACGCTATTTCCTGGACTTTGTCCGTCACAACTACATTTATAAAGGTCGGGAAGTGTACCGAGAATGCAAAACCGAACTCAAAGACATCCAAAAGCTTGAAGAAGAAGCAAACCAGCTTCCCGAAAGCGGTGAAATTGTCATCAAAAACTGCGGTCAGGGAGAAAAAACCCTTCTTTTTGCCTTAATAAAGAAAAATCTGCATATCATTGCGCAAGATCCGGACCAAGACAAAATAGACATTGCGCAAAACTGTGCAGGCGTTCCCAACAATCTTACATATCAAATTCAAAACGAAAAACAATAAAAACAAGATAAAATGAAACTGAAATTAATTTATCCAAAATGGAAAAAGCTACCTGGACAAACCACCTTTAACCTTCCGCCACACGGACCGGTAGTTTTTGCGGCCACCCTACCCGACTACGTTGAAGTGTCATTTACAGACGAGAATGTAGAAGAATTGGATATGAATGAAGATTGCGATATGGTAGGCATTTCGATGATGCTGACCACTCAGGTAAAGCGTGGTTGGGCCATTGCCGACGAATATCGTCGCCGGGGAAAAGCTGTGATGTTTGGAGGAATTTCTACGATGTTGCACGCCGAAGAAACCTTGCAGCACGCGGACTGCATCTTTTTAGGCGAATGGGAAGGCCGGATGGAAGAAGTGATGGATGATTTCAGAAACCACAGACTAAAGAAAGTGTATAACTATATGGGCAAGCAACCCAATATTGAGTTGGTGGGCCCCGCACGCCGCGACCTTTACAAGCGCGAGCTATACAACCACAAAGGAGTTCAAATGGTTGATTTGTTCCACGCCTCACGCGGCTGCCGCTTCAGCTGCTATCCCTGCGCCGTTTCCTATCTCGGTGGCCGCTGCTTCCGTCCTCGTCCCATCGACAAAGCCATAGAAGATATGGCCGGCATCGACAACAACCGCCTGTTCATCGTGGACAACTCGCTGGCTCAGAACAAGCAATGGGAGATGGATCTCTTCAGGGAAATGATTCCGCTGAAGAAGAAATGGATCAGCCACACCATTGAAGACGACCCGCAGGTTCTGGATTTGGCTGCTCAAGCAGGTTCTTGGTATGTTTATCAAGCCATTTACGACACCAGCGACTATATCAAAGAGCGCGTTAAACGCTACCACGATCACGGCATCGGCGTGGAAGGAACCATCCTCTTTGGATTGGACAACCAAAGCGAAGACGATATTCTCCGAATGATTGATTTTCTGCTGGAAATTGACTTG
>JAKSMH010000181.1 GCA_024400715.1 Bacteroidales bacterium
GTATTCAAAAATATGCAAAAAGTATTGACTATTAATTTTGAGATTGTATCTGAACAAAAGTCAATATCTTTGACAGCATCCCATAAGAAGGCAGCCGAATTATTCATGCAGACCATTTGTGAAAAATCAATCATTTGATTGCCCTCGGCAACAAGGATGAATTGGTCTCCGAGAGACCGTAACGAAAAGTTTTTCTTTATTCTCATAACTTAAAATTTAAATTTTTTCTGTAAAGCCAAAGCAGAGGTTTCCGGATTGGAAGCAGTTGCAGCCAAATATTGCCGTTGCTTGGTTTTATATGTTTGCCATTAGGTTTGATGATTTCGGTGACTTTCCCTAAAACATTATCAATGGAAACGAATTCAACACCTTCCAAATTTCCATCACCCATTAAAGTAAGGGAATCCTTTGATTTATCAATAATCCGGTGGCAAACAAAATTATCATTGTCAAGTTTAGCCAAGATAATATCTCCAACATCAACCGATTTTGATTGTTTCAGATAAACCTTATCTCTGTCGCCCTCAATAAAAGGGCGCATACTATTTCCTCTTGGGGTGAAGCAGACTTCTTTTCCTTCAGATAAAAGTTCCTCGATTTTAAACATCAATGTGTTTTTAGGAAGTATGATTCTTGTCATTGTAGTATGGTTTTTGAACATAATAATGCTGCATCAGGATTAGGCAGACAATCCAACTTGTAGAAAGGGATTGTAACAGCTATACGTTCCATTGTCTTATGTAAAATTTCATTTGTCTCAGGATTTGTTTTCAATCCTGAAACGGAAGAAAAAATAGCAGCATAAGCTTCAGGAATAGATTTCCGTTCAATCCTGTTTTGTTTGGATTGGTTGAGTTTTACGATTCCGCCTACAGGTACTCCATAATTGTGGTAACAATGAGTCTTGCCGCTCCAAGGTGAACCATAAACCATGACGCTGCCGCTATTGTGAGTTCTTACGATTGGATTATCATCATTCAGCAAAACGGTATTTGCAACATTTTCAAGCCAAAGGCGGGTATGTGTACTCTTACCGGTTCCGCTTTTACCCAGGAATAGATAACCTTTGTTATCTTTAACAACAACGGAAGCGTGCATTTCAAGTGCGCTGTCCGTGTTGGCCAGTGCGAACATAAGCATAGTGGTAGTATCTATTACGAAGTGTAGATCTGCACGTTCAGAAAACATTAGTTTTGCTTTTTTGAAGTCGGCACTCGTCAACAGTTTAGCCTGGCAAGGCAGATTATACGCAGCCGATATTTCAAAGAGCCATTTTTCAGCACACCGGAAAACGGCGATTTGAGGTGCGTTTCCGTTGATTACCTTATTATAGTATGGAATTTTGTTTTCATCGGTGAAACTTTCGATTTCGACATCAAAAGTACAATGGCCAGGCTGATTGTTCTCAAACGGCGTATAGTTGCTGAAATCTTTCATTATGGAAGGATTCTTTGTTGTGATTGAAAAGTAAAGTCCCGCCACTTTGTAGTAATATTTAATTTTCATAACTCCGCAACATTTTAGTAAAGCCTTCAGATGTTTTTTTATAGTATTGTTTGAGTGCTATTTTTGGGAATACCCAAAGCATACGCCACATACGTATCTGGATGCAGAAAAACATTGTCATACGGCGTTTGGTTCCTGTTTGGGTTCTGTGTTTCTTAGACATATTCCATTCCTTTCCGAAATTACCTTCTTTGAGAATGATGTTGATGGTTCGTTTTGCTCTGTTGTTGCATTTGGCGTTATAGAATGGCATTTCAGCCATCGGCAACCCCAACCAGTTGACGGCAATGGAGCCAAACACCTGCCAAGCATCTAAGAGATTAAGACAATGCAGCATTTCAAACAATTTATCTCGATTGATGCTATCATGTTTAGCATGAAGCAGCATAACCCAATCGCATAATTGGCGCATACCTATACCGTATGAAATGAAATGGTGCAAGGCATGGGAAAAAACGAAAAAAGCGTTGAAAGTGTCATCAGGCAAGTACACGGTAACTCCGTTAAGAATTATCGTGTTTTTACCTACAGACATTCCATCATCAGAATAATATTGGTAAGTGGCATTGATATTTTGGTCCTGAAATGTTGCAGTCAGACGATGGATTTCAACGATTACTCCGTTGCAGATTATGTGGTAATGTAAATCGGTTTCAAGGCTGTTAGAGACTTCATTTCTCCCCGCCAACGTATTTACGATGGCACAAGCAGCGTCATAGTTATTTTCACCAACATAAAGGTCTATATCGCCACATTGCCGAAGTTCGGCAGTAGGGTAGTTGTTGGCCAGCCCTTGCCCTTTCAGTAACACTGATTCAATGCCTTTTTTTCGCAATGCTGATACCAGTGTTGCAATAACGGCATTGGTACGCTTATGTTTACTGGCAACTTTGAAAAGTTGATAGCGAATTTGTGTTTTTATGTCATAGGAAAGATTGAGTTCCTTGTCATGTTTCAACATAGCATGGCACACCAGGCCAGTGGTTGTCTGTTGCTGTGCAGTTTTCAACAGTTCATCGTAATTATTCGATGCAACGAACCCAAGCCTGGTGTTCCATAAGCAAGAACGCAAAAGTGAAAAATATGTCTTGTTGGATTTTTTCATTGATAGAGGCAAGCAAAACCTATATATTTTATTTCGCCATCAATCAGGAAAAGAGCCTTGGGGAAAGGCTTTTCTCGAAACTCATTTTCGATTCGGATAGCTCTTTCTGGATCATTTTTGCCGACACGTTTGAAGATGAAATCAGTGGAGTTTTCCGATGGGACACTTCTGTAAGAAGTAACGAGTTCAACGAGCTGACATTTGCTATCCGACCATTTCAGTTCTTTGCCAACGTAAAAGTCTGGTGATTTGTAATCTGTTTTCATAATAAGGGATTTTGTGTTAGGTAATTGTATAAAAGTATTGAGGTGTCAATGTATATAAGTGTAAAAAGGGGAAAAAAGCACTTCCGAGAAAAATACATTTGAAAAAATTATCAATGTGAAAAATAAGAAAATAGTCAACAAACTCGGAAGTGCTGTGGTTTATGGTTTTTGTTGGAATCTTCTTTCGATGAATTGCCAACAACATATATCGAAATAATTGGAATCTTCAGAATTAAGAGAAAAGTTTAAATACTTATCTGAAGGTAAGTTTGGATCGTTCAAAAATCGAGGGACATAAAAATGTATGTCACGAGCTATTTTGAGACGTATTTTAGCAAGGTTGTTGTCAATGCCTGCTGTTATTTCAAGATAGGTTGAAATAGCCTCATATTCTTCGACAGATACCACATATCTGAAAAATATGGTATCTTCGGAGACTTTGCAATGAGGGTCCTTCAGATAAGATTGTTTGATCATAAGGGAAAAGCGTTTAAAACGTTAGTTTTATATTAGGAAAAGAGAATGAGTTAAAACTAAGCTATTCTTGAAATAGCAGTTTTGTTATATTTGCGTTTGGCTTCGACAGGAACCAGGAAACATTTATGGTTTATGGTATTTTCTGATTTGTCAACTACAAAATTTGCCACATTATAGACCGAAACAAATGAGCAAGCGGCTTCGGCATCATCGAAGAAAAGAGAGTTGTTTATGTCATTGCAGAAAGAGAATTGTGTTTTGTTGAAATTTTCGGTTATTTGTGAAACAAAAAAATTCATGTCTGACTTTTGAATGATGTATCCCTTCTTCCGTATGATACCAATTTGGAAAAGGAAGTCTTTCAATTTTGAAAACAGGATTGGGTTTTTATTCATTATTGAGATAATTATCAAGGTTAAAAACATGGTTAATAAAGGTAAGACAGGCTGGAACTTCTTTCCGAGGTATTTGGCGAAACCTTTAGCATTGATTCCAACCTGTCTGTTTTAAAATTATTGTCTTTTATTAATGGTTACCAACAGGGTAAACGAGTCGAACCATATCTAGATTTACTGAGCGTTCCATTCCTGTTATGTATAAAGTTGCATAATCGAAATACAAAGCACTGTATAATGGGTAATCATCTCCTATCCATTCATAACCATTAGATTCACTCTGTTCACATACGAAGAGATCTATCGTAT
>JAKSMH010000182.1 GCA_024400715.1 Bacteroidales bacterium
GAAGGATTTTCAGCGCGGCGCAGATACCTTTATTATCATCGACGACCAATATTTTGCCTTTATTCATAGCACGTTTTATTCGTTGCAAATGTATGAAATTAATCCTTCAAACAACCAATAGGAACGACCAAGACATCATCAGTTCTGCGGTAGGCATAATCGCCGACACCGGTAAGAATCATCATAAAACTCGGTTTTTTCATACGGTCTGTATCAATTTTTTCAGACAGCCGAAGCAGATTTTTCGCTCCATCGTTGATGTTTGCATCTCCGCCAAGTTTGATTTCCACCAATCCGTATGTGCCATTTCTCTTGTGAATGACAGCATCGCATTCCAATCCAGACTTGTCGCGGTAATGATAGACAGTTCCGTCAATGGCATCGGCATAAACGCGCAAATCTCTGATACACAATGTTTCAAACATAAGTCCCATTGTTTCTAAATCATCTAACAACTCTTCTGGGCCAAGGCCTAATGACGCTGTCGCGATAGAAGGATCAGTAAAATAACGGGTGTCGCTTGTGCGTATAGCCGTTTTAGAGCGCAGGTTCGGATTCCACGCCGGGACGTCCTCAATCACAAAAATCTTCTTTAAGGCATTGATATATGAATAGATGGTATTCTCGTTAAGCGTATCTTCATCATTGACCTTTATGTCGGCCAAAATAGTACCGACAGTAGCTTGCGCACCTTGAAGCCGTGCATACGATCTCATCAGACGCTCGGCACGCTGCGAATCGCGCGTAACATCATCGACACGCGAAATATCTGAACGAGTGACCGCCTTATAATATTCCTTTGCCTGCATAAGAGCCGCTTTATCAGTCTTTTTCTGAGTAGCTTGCGGCCATCCGCCACGACAAATCAGGAAAGCGAGTTTATTGATGTCTATCGAAGATGTCCCGTCAACAACAGACGAATCTTTAAAGAGTTCGGAAAGGCTCACTTCGCCGCTCGAATCGCCTGATTCCCAAAGGCTCATCGTCCGCATTGTAAGCCATGAAAAACGTCCGGTTCCTGTATGAAAAATGTCGTCGTTTGACGGCGGAACTGCCGAACCTGTCAAAATAAATTGCCCGTCTTCGCCACGCTTATCAACTTCAAAGCGAACCGCATCCCATAATTTCGGCGCAATCTGCCATTCGTCAATAAGCCTTGGCGCATCGCCACTCAACAGTTTACCGATGTTTGTTGTAACGAGCGTGATGTTTTGGTCTTTTTTCTCAGGATCTGCCATAAACAACACGCTTTTTGCATGCTGAAGAGCAGTCGTCGTTTTGCCGCAATACTTGGGACCTTCTATCAAAACCGCTCCCATCGCTTCTAATTTTTCACTTAACAAAACATCTGCAATTCGTCGTCTATATTCAACCATTTTTATTGATTTTTTTCGACTGCAAAATTACATTATTTTTTTCTAATTATCAAACATTTAAATAAATTTGTTGTGGCACTTGGCCGATTTTTGTTGTGGCACTTGGCCGATTTTTGTTGTGGCACTTGGCCGATTTCCTCAATCATTCCGTCCGAATCGATTTTACGGGATTTTCCGTCGCGGCACGCAGCGAACGCAAGGTGACGACTGCCATCGTGATGACAGCGACAACTAATAAAGCCAAGGCAAAAACCCACCAATACAGGCGCGTGTGATACGCGAAGCCTTCAAAATAGCGTCTGATGACGAAATAGGCAATCGGGACGGCTATCGCGAAGCAAATCAGGACGATATAGATGAATTTGCGGTTGAACATGAGCAAGATGTCCTTGATGCTGGCACCTTGCACACGGCGCAGACCGATTTCCTTGCGGCGGTATTGCGTCTCGAAAAGTACTAAGCCGAAGACGCCAATCAGAGAAATAAGAATGGAAATCATAGAAAAGATTGTCACCAAAGTGGCAAGTTTTTGCTCCTGCTTGTATTGACGTCCCAATTCCTTGTCGAAGAAATCAATATCAAGTCCTTCGTGATTGATTTTCGGCGACATTTCAACAACTTTATCTTTTACATAGTCAATTACTTCCTTAATATTGGCGTTTGGCGTGGTGCGGATATAGGCATGCGATAGCACTTTCCACGAATTTGGGCCGAAAACATAGAAGGCAAATGGTTCCGTTTCGTATTGCAAAGGCTTGAAATTGAAATCCCTGCAAAATCCGGCAATGCGCGTCTCGCCATTATGTCCTTCAACTTTGTCTTCCAAAGTCATTTCGTATTGTTCTCTTGCCTGTTCATTGAAGATGAAAACGCCCATCGTGTCGAGTTCGTCGGCTTTGGAAAAATAAGAACCTTCGGTCATCTCTATCTTCATGAAATCCAAGAAGTTATAGGCAACCGGATAACACTGAAAACTGATGGACTTCTCATGAAACCAACGTCCCCAACCCATACGCTGTTCGGCAATCAAACTTCCATTTGCGAAAGTGACATCAATAATCTGCGGATTCTTTTTCAATTCTGAAACAAAAGTCTCCCTGTCATCGAAACTGCCGACCATTGAAATCGGCACTTCTCCCGTCAACAACTGCTCTTTATCAAACCCCATATCGTAGCCCATCATATAATCGTGCTGCAACTTAACAAACGATGCACTGATTATCAATGCAATCGAAATAACAAACTGTACGCCGACCAAAGTCATACGCAAACGTTGTCCCGATTTCGATGCGCCGAAACTGCCCGTTGAAGTCAGGGCGAAAGGAAACGACGCGATGGAATGCGCTGGATAAAGGCTCGCGACGACGGCAAAAAGCAAACCCGCAACAACAACGGCAGCGATAATCGCAAAATTATCGGCAAGCGCGATTGAAGCGGAAATGTAATTCACTATAAATGAACTCTTTAGTGAAAGCACAATCAATGCGGCGAAAAGCAATCCGAGAATCACCAAACCGACGGCTTCGAAAATGAAATTCAGCCTCATTTTGACCACCGAACAGCCATAGACGCGATGCGTGTTCACGCCACGGATGCGCTGCGGCACCATCGCCATAAAGAAATTGACGAAATTGATGAAGGCAATGACAATCACCAAGATAGCAATCATCAAAAGCGCGGTTGCCGTTGACTTGCTGCCTTTGTGCCCAGTCGTGCTCTCGTTGGCGAAATAGGTGTCGTAAATGGAAATCAGCCTGACGCTATTTATCATACTTTCCGTTTGACTTTTAACATCATCAGGAACTTCCACATTACTATATACATCAGAAAAATATTCCCTTGTCTTCATCTTTGCGACTTCCAAAAACTGCTGCACATCATCGGCGGAATGCAGTTTGACGAGATGATTGAAGCTCCATTCGCCGTGGTTGTCAATACTCTGTTCGCCAATATCATAAAACAACTCAATATCTTCCCAGTCGCTGTTTTTCGGAAAATCGGTCACTATGGCAGTGATTGAATTCTGACCTTTGCCCCATTCGTCGCCAAAACAAAAGACATCGCCGACATCCAAGCCGATGCGTTTCGCCGCCGATTCCGTGATAACGAAAGCTTCAGTCGCTTTAGACAAATCGCCTTTAACAAGCTGAACGCCAAGCATTTCGGCGGCTTTACAGGTCACGCCCCATCCCAAGACCTTAATTTTGACCTTATCATACGAATCTGTTTCGGCGTTATGAATTAGAATAGCATCGCTGCCAAAACCCGAAATCAGTTCGGAGATGCCAGCCGGTATCACGCCGAAGTCCTCAACGGTCGGGTTGTCATTGCAAATGGAATTGCCCAACGGTCGCGGTAGCCATGACTGGAACTTCCCCATTCCGGCCATAGAGCCGTCCATTTCCAAATAATAGACGCGTTCGCCATCGGGAACAGATTGGTTGAAGGTTAAATCGTGGCGCACCTGAACGAGAATGAGATACGCCGTCGCAAAGGCCACCGCCAACCCGATGACATTCATCACCGACGAGGCCGTGAAACGTTTCAATGTGGTTATGAAATTCTTGATA
This sequence comes from Bacteroidales bacterium, assembly GCA_024400715.1. The sequence continues at coordinate 3,947 of JAKSMH010000182.1, forward strand.
AACATTGCTTTACTTTTTTTGTCAAATCACAGCAAATCAGATACATTTTTAACAATCTGTCCGTCGAACAGGTTGATGATGCGGTCGGCGACGGCG
>JAKSMH010000183.1 GCA_024400715.1 Bacteroidales bacterium
AACAGTTATGATGAGAATGTTTAACATTAAAAAATAATAAGTCTGTGAGCAGTGAACAGTGAAATTATTCTGATATTGTAGAGACGTGGCGTGCCGCGTCTCTAACAGCCAAAGCCATGGTGGAACAGTTATGATGAGAATGTTTAACATTAAAAAATAATAAGTCTGTGAGCAGTGAGCAGTGAACAGTGAACAGTGAAAATATTCTGATATTGTAGAGACGTGGCGTGCCGCGTCTCTACCAGCTGTGAGCTGTGAGTAATATAAATAATATGGATTAAACAAAAAAAAAGAAGCAAATAACACATTAACAAAAAAAAATTATTAATTTTGCGAGACAATTCGTTAAACAATATTTGCCTATAACAAAAGAAAAACAAAACATCTTCAAGAAAAAACAAACACAAAACATCCATGAATATTCGAAAAATCTTAATTTTTATCAGTCTTTTGGTCTTATGCACTTCCTGCAAAGACAATCTTTTCAACTTCGACATTCACCATGTCGAAGCAGATGGAGAATGGGGAATACCCGTTTACAACGATGCCATTCACGTGGACAAACTGCTCAACAAACTCGACAGTGTGAAGTTTCTTCAAGTAGGCGATGACGGCACCCTTATCTTTGTGATGAACGCAGAACTGGACAAATTACTTTCCGTCAAAAATGTGATTAAATTCCCTGAAAAAAGTTTTGAGAAGTCTGGAACGATTCCTATAACCTTTTCAAAAAACATCCAGTTAAACATTCCCCAACTAATTACCGCCAATCTTAACACAGACGAGTATTTTCTTAAATCCGTCACGTTGAATTCCGGACAAATCACCATTTCTTTCGACATCACTTCCCTTCAAATTCCTTACACGGCAACCATTTCTGCGGGCAACATACTGAATGAGTATGGTGATTCCTTGTCCATTACACTCAACAACAACCAAACGACAAGCACAATCGACCTCAACAAGTTTACCCTTCGGACCGGTGAAAATGGAGACATCGTGTTTTCGGCAAAATTGAACATTGACATCAGCAATTTAAATCCAAGTGTCATTGCCACACTCAGCAGTATTGACTACCACTGTGTTGTTTCCATTAAAGACCTTGAAATCAAGAATATTGTCGGACAATTTAAGCCTGTGTCGGGAAATATCACGCATAAGATTGGCTTTTCTTTTCCGATGGACAAATTGCATATTGACGGCATTCACTTCAGCAATCCACATATCACCATTTTAGGGAAAAACGGATTATGCCAATGTAACGGGACTATCAATCAATTGGCGTTCTTTAATGCTGCTGGTCAAACATCACCCATAATTCTCTCCGCACAAAACTTTTCCGCACCGCTTTCTCCTGACAACTACGCAACGCTTTTTGAACTGCAAAACACTCCATTTCAATACAACAGTAGCTTTGACTCCATTAAACTCGACTGTGGATTCGTGATCAACCCTGACGGATTATCCGCCGGAGACATCTACATCAGTGATGCTTCCACCATCGACTTAAAAGCGAATATGGAGATTCCCGCCAATTTATCCATCGACAACGCCGTTTATAAAGACACGACGGACAATGCCTTACGCACCAATATCGACCCCACACTCATCAACTCCATAGAAAGTGTTACTTTGCGAGTGGCCATTGTCAACGACTTGCCTTTTGACGTTGTTCCAGAAATCACCTTTTTGAACAGCAGCACACAGGAGTCTCATCGATTAGACTTGGGTGGATTGCAAATCCACGGTGCCTACAACAATGTTCCCAATTACCAACAACCCGTATTTGTCGAACTCAACGGTGAAGTAGCACAAAAAGTAGTCAAGTCCGACAAACTCATCCTAAATTTCAGCATCAACACGATGGGGCATCAAGTATCCGTCAACACCGCACAATACATTCATCCATCCATAGGTGCCAAAATCAAATATTCAAACATTAATTTCTAAGTATGAAAAAATTTATCCTTTTTATATTGATTATCGCTGGATTAAACGTTTTTGCGCAGGACGGGACGACCTTGCACTTTATGCGTTTGAATCCCTATTCCAACTTCAGCAATCCGTCCTCTTTTCTTCAATATAAAGGTTACGTTGGCGTACCCGGCATCAGCAACATCAACATTGCCGCCACCAATACCGGCTTCCATTACAACACCCTTTTCGGCACCAATAGCGAAGGACCCGTCACGACGATTAAGCTGAATGACTTTGTTGACAAACTGTCAACAAAGGGGAATTACCTCAACACCAACTTAGCCCTCAACATCATTGACTTTGGATTTAGGACCAAGCATTTGATGGTTTCTTTCAGTTACCGCATTCGTGTGGATGAATTTTTCAGTTACAACAAGGATTTATTTGCACTACCTGTGCATGGAAATCTAAAATTTGTTGGGGAAGAAAATGCCGCCAACCCCAATTTCAGCTTCAGTCTCAACGCCTACCAAGAATTTGGCATTGGCTTCCAGGCACAAGTGTCGCCGCACGTGTACATAGGTGTACGTCCAAAACTGCTTTTCGGCTTTGCCAACGCCAAAACCAAGACCGCCCAAGCCTCGCTCTACACCAATCCCGACGATTATACGATGAAGTTAAACTACCAGTTAGACGCCTCCATCAGAAGTGCCATTCCTATCAATATCGGAGACGATTTTAATATTGACATAGATCCACAAGCGTTCCTAAAAGATTTTGGCAAAGCATTCAAAAACGTCGGGGCTGCCATTGACTTGGGTGCCACCTACCGAATCAACGACCATTGGGGCGTTTCGGCTTCAGTCTTGGACTTGGGATTCATCTGTTGGAACACGGGCGGCCAGCACATTTACGGAGCCATTGACTCTTCGTCAACAAGATATAATGACGGAAGTTTTCTTTTTAACGGACTCACCATGGCCGATATTGAAAAACTCCAACAAGACCCAGAAGGTTTCAAAAAAGAACTTTTGGGATATTTTCCTCTTAGGCACGAAACGCTGGACAAGTCCACGACCTCGCTTTCAAGCCGTTTTTTGGTTGAAGGATATTACAATTTAGGGAAATACCATCGTTTTTCCGCACTTTTTCAAGGAAGAATCATCAACAGACAATTTATTCCGTCATTTACCGTTGCCTGGAACGGGAACTTCCTCAACATTTTCGATTTGTGCGTAAACTATACCATTGCGCCACACAGTTATACCAACTTAGGCATCGGTATAGGTTTCAACTTAGGAGTCTTCCACATTTATGCAGCCACCGACAACCTCATTGCCATTTGCAATTCAAAAAGCATACAGCGTTCATTACTCAACGCCAACAATGCCAATGTTCAGCTCGGCATCGTTTTTGATTGGGGCAAAGTTCAAGAATACAAAGTAGAAAAAAGTGATCTGTAAACAGTGATCTGTGAACAGTGAACAGTGAACAGGAGAAAGTGAGTGGTGAGCAGTGATTAGTGAACTGGAAACTGTGAACTGGAAACTGGTAGCAGTAATATAAATAATGTAAACTAAACAATAGACTGATCACAGAAACATAAAAAGCCATTGATATGATACAATTTGATTATAGTGAATCCATTCATTTTTCAGATGGTGAACTTCAAAAGCACCAAGCGGAAATCAGCCACGCTTACCAAACCCTTATTAACCAAAACGGCAAAGGCAATGATTTTTTAGGTTGGTTAGATCTGCCCGTCAATATGGACGAGAACAGCATTAATCGCATTCAAAATTGTGCCAACAACCTGGCTCGCCAGTCCGAAGTCGTTGTCGTCATTGGCATTGGAGGTTCTTATTTGGGTGCCCGCGCTGTAATTGAAGCTCTTCAGCACAGTTACAAGAGTCTGAACCCATTCAGCGACAATCACGCACCGTTAATCACTTACGCCGGCAACAATATGAGCGAGGATTGCATTTGCGAACTCTTAGAGGTTTTGGATCAGAAAGATTATTCACTCATCGTGATTTCCAAATCCGGCACGACGACAGAACCGGCCATCGCCTTTAGAATATTAAAAAAACATTGCGAAGACAAATACGGCAAAAAC
>JAKSMH010000184.1 GCA_024400715.1 Bacteroidales bacterium
GGCCGAGGCTACCCAGTCACCCGTTCCCTTCATCGTTTCGTAGTCGGGTTTGTAGTTGATTTTAGCTGTGTAATCGGCTTTTTTGCACTCAATGGCTTTTTTGATGATCGTGCGGCAAGCGTATTTTTCTTCTTTCAGCACGATAATATTGATGTCGAAATCGGCATTGTCTTCAATTAATTCGGGAACATCCGCAATCTTGGCATAGAGTTTGGTCGATTTTTTTTCTTTGATGGTGTTGTCGGCCAACATTTTCTCAAAAAGGATGGGCTTGGTGATGAAACCACGGTTGATTCTGTCATTGTCGATGGTATTGCCTTCGCAGTCGTATTGGCTGTGTTGTACAAAGTCCAAAACGATGGCATCGCCTTCTTTGCCGATTAATCTCTTCAGGGCCTTGTGGTCGCCGCAGTTGATAAAGACCTCGTTGTCTTTCACTTGGATATAGTCGGAAAGGACTTCGAGATTTTTGTCGGAAGCACATTTGTTGCAAACCTTTTCATCGTAATAGGTCATTCCGTTTTTGTTTTTTGAGAAAGGAACGTCCTTGGCCATTGGGTCTGGTGCGTCGGGATTAAAGGAAAGGTCGTTGCCCAATATCAATGAAATGTACATACTTCTCATATACTCATCCGTTTCGTATCCAAATCCGATGTAAGTATATTGTTTGTCCAGCAACTGGTTGGCTGTCTTGATGTTTTTGAGGATGGGCTTAATCAATTCGAAGCAAAGGTCATAGTAGCTGTATTCTTGCGTTCCCATCGTGGCTTTGGCTTTGGAAACCAATTCGATGGCGTGGTAGGTGAGACCGTATTTTTTCAGACGGAAGAAAGTCGTGCGGTAGGGAGGTTCGTTGAGAACGCCTTTTTCATCTTTCAATGCCTGATAGTCAGCTTGCATTTGGGCGCATTCGTCCATACTCTTGTCTGTTTTGAGTGGTTCAACGAAGGAGTATTCGGCGCGAGCCAGGTTGATCATATCAATCATGCAATTGTAAAGTACATTGCTTTTAAAATTGCCGGGATTGAAATTTTTGGTGTATTCTTTCTGCGATTTCAATTTTTCCGGATTGAAATTTAAATACGGATTTTCCACTTGGCAGTAGGCCAAATTGCTGATTGATAATAGAATGACGAAAAACGAAAGGAATATTTTCTTTGTCATAATCTTTATATTTTACTGCATAATAATCATTTTGCAATATTAATAAAAATTTCTTTTGTTAAGCCCACTTAATTCAAAATTATTGTATTCAAACCTATTATTTTTATGATTTGGGCGGTCCCCTCGCTTCGCTCGGGTCTGCGCTTTCCGCTTTACTTCGCTTGGCGTTTGCCACGGCCGTAAGGACCGAAAAACGGCTTCCTCCGGTCGCCCTTTTCCGCCCACGGCCGTAAGCCAAACACCCACGCTCCGTGTTCGCTTCAATCGCTTCCGCAGATGGATTATCTGCTTGCTCACAAGACTAATTATTGCGGAGGCAGCGGACGGAGAATGCCGTGCTACGGAAGAATGCATCAATTTTTGACCCGTTGTCACTGAAGAGAGCGAATGCGTTGTTGGGGGCATAACCACCTTCTCCTGGTGTCGCACTCCAGAAATAATAACCGATACCGATATCGGCAATTTTTGTATGATATTGATTGACATATCCCGCGAGAAGAGGATTGAACGCGGTAGGTGCATTCCAGCCAGCAGTACCAACCAATGTGTTAAATTCTTCTCGAGTTGGCATGTGCCATCCCTCAGGGCAGATACCTCTGTGATTTTCTTGGAATGAAGTTTGCTGGGTATTAATTGCCATTGCGGCAGGAAGGTTATACAAAATTCCGTATATGTTCACGTATGAGGCAGAATCCAGATCAGGTGCTTGTTTAGTTCCTGCCGGAAAGTATCGAGGTGTACTATAATCGGTTGAATTGTAACCACCTGCCACCAATGTCACACCACTTTCAGCCGGAGCGGTCGTGCATCGCATATTCTCGGCCATCCAGCACTGCTTGCCCGATGTGGTGGTTATCTCCACCGTTTTATACTTGTTGCCTTCGTGATCTACCACTGAGCTCTCTCCACAGACAAAGGGTATGAGTTGAGAAACTGAATCCAATGCTCGGTTCAACTTGCCAATAACTTCATTTTGCTCATCAATTCTATTTGACAAATTTTGCAATAAATTCTGTATGAAAGTATTGCTCGACATATCACACGTATTAATCACATCGCAAAGTTTGTCAGTTGTGGTATATTTTCCCAATGTGTCATTGATGCAGCCCTTCACCTCTTCACAGGTCATACTATTTTCGGCATAATAGGCGTACGGCACCGCAGTCATAACCGCGGTATCCTTGATGTTGTTGCCTTCGCCCCAAGTGGCGTCAATCACCAAGTTGGCATCTTTCCAGTTTATGTTATTCCAGTTCTCACCCCCGCCGAAGGTCAGCGTCATCAGTCCGTTTGGGTTAGTGGTCACTGATGTCTGAGGTTCTGTGTAGTAGGCTACGCCGGCTGCGTTTTGCACCGTCAGCGTTACCAGCACAGCAGTATTGGTCACCAGTTTGTTCTGGCTGTCACGCAGCACTGCCTGATAGTTCATCTTTGGTCCGCCCTGAGCCCAAGACGTTAACACAATCAGCATTGAAAAGATTATGATGGATAATGTTTTTTTCATGTCTTATTGATTTATTATGATATAAATGATGATTATAAATTCGCATGTAAGGGATCTACCTTTCTTCCCATACTGTTTCCAGATATTTATCGTCCTTCACGCAGCGCACGCTGAAACCGAAGTTCTTGTTGTTGACATGGTTGAACAGAAGGTGGCAACCTGCTTCGATGGAACAGTGCTTGGAAGTGGTTTCCGTCGCTGTTTCGGAAGACCAGAAGTGTGTATCGCCGTGAAGATTTTCGAAGCGGTGAGCCACAGGATTGTAATATCCAGCTGGCAGTGCGTTGAAGCCGGTGGCGTTGTTGCCAGTCGGAATCAGCCACAAACTGTCTGAAGCTATTGTCATTACGCCGTTATCCATCAAATTGCGGATGTTCAACTCGGTGGGAACGTGCCAACCATCGGGACAAATGCCCTGTACAAAACCTTCTGCATCAACGGGAGGAATGTCGCTGCTGTTATCCTTTACGCCTACTGTCGCATACCAGGTGTAGAGGCGGCCGAAGGTGGCGAGGTTATAGATTGTGTCGGGGTATTCAAATGCACGGTAAATCATATTGCAAGCATCAATGCCTGTGTTCTGTATTGCTGCCGCTGCCACGGTATAGGTCTTCGTCTTCATATTACTGTTCGTCCAGCAGTCGTGACCCACAAACACGCTTCCATACTGGTTGCCATCACCGTCTGTGGCAATGTCACCGCAGGTATAGACCATTAAGTAGATGGTGCTGTCGCAGCCTTCAACACTCGGCTTAATCACAATATTGCGGCCGGGATGGAGTTCTTCTGGAAGTTCCGTCACCAGCAGATATATGGTATCGTAGCCCTCGTAGGCGGCATTCACCACGAGGTGCAGTACTGTTAGGCTGTCGTATCCTAATTGTGAAAGACAATAGTGCGTCGAGTCGTAGGTTCCCGCAGCTACAGGTTGCTCGAAGCAGAAGTCATAGATGCAGTCCACCTCATTGTCGCACATTCCCGTGTCGATACGTGTCGTGACAAATTGTGCATCCTGCACGCCCGAACACAGCGTAAAACCTTGAGGTGATGTCTTTTGGCTTGCGATGGGTTGTCCCGCCGAAGTGCTCAGTCCCGCTGCCTCTCCGGCAAAAGGGACGAATCCTTGTTTGCCTATCGAACCCTGCTGGCCGTACATCAGTATTGTCATCCACAGCAAAACAGTAAATAAGATTGCTTTTTTCATCGTTTGTTGCTTTTATTTTCTATACCAATGAACCGTGTATTTGTCATTTTATAATGTTACCATTGGTGGTAATTTAATATTTCAACCTACAAAAATACAAAATTTATTAATATAATGTACAAAAATTTGCTCAAGAAAA
>JAKSMH010000185.1 GCA_024400715.1 Bacteroidales bacterium
AATCAGGCTTTAACTGTGGATTTGTTGGACAAAATATCCGTTTCCGGAGAACATGAAATAAGTTACATCATCACTATCTGCTTTTTGGGCGATGATCGCAATCTGTTCTTGTACCCAGCTCTTACGCTGATCAATACCCGATACAATATTATTACGATATTAATGGTAACAAGTCTGCAGAAGTTTATTTGGAAAATGATCTTATCGAAGGAAAGGCTAGATATTATCAGGAAGACATATTACTAATGGAATGCTCATATTTAAATGGCCATAGGGATGGCATAGCTTCTTATTATGCTCCAGATGGAAAAACTTTACTGTATGAAACGTTGTGGGAAAATGACGGATTGGTATCCATTTCCTATGCCAAAGCTGACGGAACAATGTCTGAACCTGTCTTGATTGGCAAAGACGAACTAGAAGTGAAAGCCTATTACCCCAATGGAAAAGTGGGTGCCGTCATCCATTTTAACAATGGTTTATATAACGGGGCTGTAACTATTTATTATCCTAACGGTCAATCTTTTACAACAAGGAATTATACGGATGACCTACTGAATGGGACGTACATATTCTACTATCCTAATGGTCAAATTTATCAATCCATTGACTATGTTTATGACGAGCTACACGGCAAAAAACTGTTTTATTACGATAATGGTCAAATCAATACAGAGGAAGACTATTTCTACAGTTCTCAGCACGGCAAATTCATTCATTATGACAAAAATGGGAATGTCCTCCATAAATTTTCCATTCGTTGCGATACTAGAGAAGGAGAACTCGAATAGTAAAAAACATTATTTTTGCAGTCCAAAACAACGACGATGACCAAGCATTTTCTACCCATCACGAAAAAGGAACTCGACTACTTAGGTTGGGATTACGTGGACGTGGTCCTTATCAGCGGCGACGCCTACGTGGACCACCCTTCCTTCGCGGCGGCAGTCATCGGGCGTTGCTTGGAGGCGGAAGGGTACCGCGTGGCTGTTTTGCCACAGCCCAACTGGCGTGACGACCTCCGTGATTTCAAGAAACTGGGCAAGCCCCGTCTGTTTTTCGGCATCACAGCCGGCAATATGGACTCAATGGTCAACCACTACACCGCCTTCAAGCGGCTCCGCAGCGACGATGCCTACACCGCCGGGGGAGAAGCTGGCTTCCGTCCCGACTACGCCACCATCGTCTATTCGCAAATCGTCCGCAAACTCTATCCCGACACGCCCATCGTCATCGGCGGCGTAGAAGCATCAATGCGCCGACTGGCCCATTACGACTACTGGAGCGACAGCTTCAAACCCTCCATCCTCGCGGACAGCGGTGCCGACATTTTAATATATGGTATGGGCGAACGACCCATTACGGCCATCGCCAAAGCCATTGAAAAAGGAAATTGGAAGGAAAAACTCGACAAGATACCCCAAATTGGCTATATCAAACAAGATATTTCATCTTTTAAAGAGGAAAAAGACACTGTTTTTCTTCATTCTTTTGAAGAAGAACAAAAAGATAAGCGAAAATACGCCGAGGACTTCGTCATTTTTGAAAAAGAAACCAACAAACGCAAACAACGGTGTATGATTCAGCCCTGCGGAAAGCAATTTGTCGTCATCAATCCGCCGTATGACATCGCCACGGAGGAAGAAATGGACAAATATTCCTTTTTCGACCGGATGATGAATGCTCCGCATCCCAAGTATCTGAAACGAGGTCCCATTCCCGCCTTCGAGATGATCAAAAACTCCATCAACATCCATAAGGGCTGTTTTGGCGGCTGTAGTTTTTGCGCTATCGCGGCCCACCAAGGGAAATTCGTGACTTCGCGTTCCGAAAAATCCATTTTGGCGGAAGTCACTGATTTGGTCCAACGGGACTATTTCAAAGGGCACATTTCCGACCTGGGAGGTCCGTCGGCCAATATGTACCGCCTGCACGGCAAAAACACCAACGCCTGCGACCAGTGCTGTCGTCCTTCCTGCATATTTCCCAACATCTGCCCCAACCTCAACATCAACCACAAGCCCCTCATCGAATTATACCGGAAAGCCTCTAAAATCAAGGGAGTCAAACGAATTACCATCGGCAGCGGCATCCGCTACGACATGCTCCTCAATGACAAACAAATAGACCAGGAAAACGGTTTGAGCGACTACATTCGCGAAGTTGTCAACCACCACGTTTCAGGAAGATTAAAGGTAGCACCTGAGCACACCGCTTCTCGCGTTCTGCAGAAAATGCGCAAACCTGACTTTGACAAATTCAAACTTTTCTTGGAAAAATTCAACACTGCCAATCGGCAATCAGGTAAGAACCAGCAACTTATCCCCTACTTCATCTCTTCTCATCCCGGATGTACGCTGCAGGATATGAAAAATTTATCCCAATTGTCTCACCAGTGCCATCTGCTGACCGACCAGGTTCAGGACTTCACTCCCACACCGATGACGTACGCCACCGCGATGTACTACCTTGGATTTGACCCTTACACGGGAGAAAAAGTCTATGTGGCACGCAATATGAATGAAAAGAGAGAGCAAAACGCCTGGTTTTTCAACAAAAAGGACGCCCACGAAGACAAAAGTCAGCGTAAGCTTCCCTATCATCAGTCAAAATAAGAACCTTTTATTTCAAAGCCTTGCAAATGTCGGCAAAGACCTCGTCAATAGTCTGCATACCATTGATTTCAATCAATTTTCCTTGTTTTTTATAGTAATCAATCAAAGGATGGGTTAATTTGAAATACTGTTCGGTACGATTTTTCGCCACTTCAGGCGTATCATCGGCACGGCCCAATTCGGTGGCACGTTTCAAAATTCGCTTAATGATTTCTTCTTCATCAATCTTGATATAAACGACTTTGGAAATGCTGATGGGTTTGTCATAATTGACACCGTCCAACATTTGGGCCTGCTCGATAGTACGAGGCACACCGTCCAAGATATACCCTTTACATTCGCCCAACTTAGACAAATAGCTATTCAACATATCCAAGGTGACGTCGTCGGGACAAAGTCCACCGTTATCGATAATGCTTTTGGCCTTGATTCCGATAGGCGACTGGGAAGCGATTTCCTTCCGGAACATATCGCCAGTAGAAATGTGATGTAACTTGAACGCTTCCATCAACTTAGGAGCCTGGGTGCCTTTTCCACTTCCTGGAGCACCCAACAAAACGATGTTAAATTGATTGTTATTCATAACTATTATATTTTAATATCTTTCTTTCTCACCACTCATTTCCTCACATCAAACTTGTAAACCAATGTATTATTATCAGTTCCAACTATCAAACACTTCTTCTACGTATTTCAGTTCACTGATCACTGACCACAGTTCACCGACTACTACTCACACACCTGATAAATATCGGGCAAATTCCGTCCCCAACCGTCATAATCCAAACCGTGACCCACGACAAATTTATTGGGAATCGGCAAACCCACATAATGCACCGGAAGTGATTTATTATAAACATCGGTTTTCATGGCCATCGTAGCCATTCTCACGTCTTTCACCCGTGCTTCGCGCAAAACCTCGCACAAGCGTTCGTAGGTTTCGCCCGTATCAACGATATCTTCCACAATGATGACCCGTTTACCCGACAAATCCTCGTTCAAGCCAATTAAGGGTTGCACATTGTGAGTAGTTTGCATACCACTGTACGACACAAACTTAATGCAGGAAATGCGGCACGGCATCGTCAGTTTCTGCATCAGTTCGGCAGCAAATACTATCGCTCCGTTCAAGTTGACCAAAAGGACGGGAATATCGTTTTTATAATCCTCGTTAATCTGTTGCGCCACACGTTCAGTAGCGGCATTAACTTCTTGCACAGGGATATATTTGACAAAGGTTTTATCAAGTACCGTTATCTTTTCCATATTTAGCAAATTAATTTACAAAAATACAACATTTTTCGAAGAAAACGGTTATTCTCCTTTTATTTTTTTTCGTATTTTTGCGAATGAAAGGAATTTTATATGAAAACTCTACTGATTTATGCGTTTGTCG
>JAKSMH010000186.1 GCA_024400715.1 Bacteroidales bacterium
CAATAGTGCATCAGAATACTTTTTATTTGATAATCCATTAAACATATCACGCATTGAGTAATATAATGCCTCGTTTTTATCTTCAACTCGTTCGTTTGGAGTCTTAGCTTTCAAAGCATCAAAAGCCATTCTATTTGAATGGTAGATTCTCTCAACTTCATCAAGTTCTTGGCGTAAGGTTGGATAGGTTTGTTGAACACCACGATAAAAATCAATAAGTTTGGAATTGATATCGTTAATGATTGCTCTGTGTGGTTCCAAATGAAAGTATAAAGCACCTCCACCGAAAAACGGTTCAATATATCTTCCACTAAAACGAGGAATCTGAGTAACAATGTGAGATATCTCTTTTGATTTGCCTCCACGATATTTTATTAATGGTTTCATGCCTATTTAGATTTATTATATTCAACAATATTTTCAGCAACTATATTGAGCACATCATTAGCTGTTTGTTCATACTCAACAATTCCATACACTTGGTCAGCAAGCCACAGAGTAAGCAATTCTTTTTCATCAGTATGCAATATCTTAGCAAGGGCTATCACCTGTTCACGCTTGGCTAAACGTTCACCACGTTCAATTTTACTGTAAAGTCCCGCATCTACGTCAAGAACGGCAGCAATCTTACGCTGTAGCTGTCCACTGTTTTCTCGTAATTGTTTGATTTTATCGGCAAATAACATTGTATTACTTGTTAATTAGGGTTTACGTTCTTGTCATTATTTGACTTGACAAATTTTGTACAAAAATACAAATTTATTGCAATACATCATTTTTTTCGATGAAATAGTTATCAACAATAATAATAGTATTAAACTTTTTTACAGAAATTTTCGTCAATAAATATATAGTGATTAAATTTTCTCAATAATTCTGCAAAATAAATACGTAGAGACGCGGCACGCCACGTCTCTACAATATTAGAATATGTTAACCTGTTGATTTTTAATATTTTAATGGTGAGATGCGCCACAGATCACAGACCACAGTTCACAGTTCACAGTTCACAGTTCACAGTTCACAGACCACAGTTCACAGATCACAGACCACAGATCACAGTTCACAGATCACAGTTCACATTCCGAGACGCGGCACGCCACGTCTCTACTCTTATCCTTCAATAACGGCTTCAACCTTCTGCATCAATTCAGTTTCCAACTCCTTGGCACGAAGCACGTAATCGTGGGCCTTCTTGACCATTTCGTCAGCAAAAGTCTTGTCATCCAAACTTGAAGCGTTGATTTTCACATTCAAGTAGGCACCGATAACGGCCGCGCGGGCACACAAAACGCCAACACCGGCATCGGTAACCGAATTGGGATTGCCCTTTTCAATCATCGCTGCGCAAATTTCAAACACGTCAAAGCTGCGTTGGATGGTCTTGAAAGGCACTTCGATGGCATACTTGGTGGCATCCTGAATGGCCTGCTTGCGCGCTGCCTTTTCCTCATCATTGCTCTTCGGCATACCGAAGGCATTCATAATCAAGTTGAAAGAATGCGTGTCTTCATCTACCAAATACAACAAATCTTCCTTGATCTGCTGACCTTTTTCTGCCCAAATGGAAAACTCTTCCCAACGAGCGTCCCAACCGGGCTTATGGGATGACAAATTGGCCACCATTGTTCCCAAAGCGGCACCCAAACTGCCCATATAGGCAGAAATGGAACCACCACCAGGAGCCGGACTTTCAGAAGCCGTCTCATTAGCGAAACCAGTACAGGTCATATCCACCAACTTTTCCGACTTGTTGTCCTTTTCAATCAAGTATTCAATCACCTTTTCCTCTGGAACGAAAGGTTTCAAATCGTCCAAACCCATAGACTTGATGGCGATTTTAATAATTTCAGCTTCGTCAATACCGACCGAACGCTGCTGTTTGCGCAAGAAATACTTACCCGCGTCAATCAGGGTCTTTTTCGGCACCAAACCCACGATTTCGGTACCGGTCACGCGAATACCGCGGGCCGCGGCCTTGTTGCAAACTTCTTCAAAAGCAACGTGCAACGGCGTGGCATTGGTATCCGTAATGTTCATTGAAACCTGCGCAACGCCGTATTCCTTGATGTACCAGCCAATGGCCTTCGTTCCCTTCAACGTGCCGGGAATATAAATCGAATTACCCTTTTCATCCTTCATGATTTTTCCCGTGATGGGGTTGCCTTCACGCTTTGGACGTCCTTTTTCGCGAACATCAAAGGCAATGGCATTGGCACGACGGGTTGAAGTCGTGTTTAAATTGTAATTCACCGCAATGAGAAAATCACGGGCACCGATGGCTGACGCACCACTCTTGGCCACCTCTTCGGTAAATTGGCAAGGACCAAAATCCGGCTTCCAATCCGTGCTGGCAATACGTTCCTTCAACGCCTCATACTCTCCGTTTCGGCAGTTGGCCAAGTTGCGACGCTTGGGCTCAAAAGCCGCACTTTCGTAACAATAAACCGGAATGTTTAATTCCTCGCCTACTCTCTTGGCCAACTTACGGGCATACTCTGCGGTCTCTTCCATCGAAATATTGGAAACGGGAACCAAGGGACAAACATCAGTGGCTCCAAAACGAGGGTGATCACCGTGATGACCGCGCATATCAATCACCTCCTTGGCCTTGGCAATGGCGTGAAATGCCGTTTCGATAACCTCTTCCGGCGTGCCCACGAAAGTAACCACCGTACGGTTTGTGGTAAAGCCCGGATCCACGTCCAACAGCTTCACGCCTTCCGATTTTTCAATCACATCGGTAATCTGTTTGATAACTTCCAAATTTCTTCCTTCGCTAAAATTAGGAACACATTCAATTAATTGTTTCATAATATTGTTTTTATTTTATTGATTTACAATACGTTTTGTTTTTTCTATCAAATAGCAAAGTTACATATTTTTTGTGTATTGATGTAATTTTATACAAAAAAAGGGCGAAACTTTTAGTTTCGCCCTTTGAGGTCTCTCCCAGACTCGAACTGGAGTAAATGGTTTTGCAGACCAGCGCCTAGCCACTCGGCCAAGAGACCTTTTTCGTGCTGCAAAATTACAACTTTTTCTTCACATAGCATACTTTTATGCAAAAAAAACTTCGCTATATTTACAACATATTGTTAATCAGTATTTTATTCTTCCATCGTAACCGATGCCCACGCCGTTTTCCCTCCTATCACCGGGTTCAACTTATAGACCGTCACCTCCACTTTTTGAATAATATCAAATTCTTTTTTCAATATTTGAATGATTCTATATGCCAAAGTCTCGATAATATCCACCGACTCATCCATCACCTCTTTCACCATCGCATGAACCCGCTGATAGTTGACGGTCTTATTCAAATCATCCGTCTCCGCCGCTTCCGTGACGTCACAAAAAATGTGCACATCCACCTTGAAGTGCGTTCCCACCAACTTTTCTTCCTCAAAACAGCCGTGATGGGCATAAAACTCCATCCCTACCAAAGAAATCTTACTCAACATAGTCACCAATTATTGATTCTGATTTTCCTGCTGTTGCTGTAGTTTGATATTTTGACGCTTGCGTTCGGTTTCATCCAGGATAATCTTGCGCAAACGCAACGACTGCGGCGTGATTTCAAGATATTCATCCGAGCCGATAAATTCCATATATTCTTCCAACGACAACTTGATGGCCGGGGCAATACGCATTTTTTCGTCACTTCCCGCCGCACGCATATTCGACAATTTCTTTGACTTACACACATTGACTACCAAGTCGTCTTGACGGATATGTTCGCCAATAACCTGACCGGCATATACCTGGTCGTTGGGTTCGATGAAGAATTTGCCTCTATCCTGCAACTTGTCGATGGCATACGGATAACTTTGTCCCGTTTCCATCGCAATCAACGCACCGGAATGGCGTCCTGGAATGTCGCCTTTCCAGGGTTGGAAATTCAAGAAACGATGCGACATAATGGCTTCCCCTTCCGTGGCGGTCAACACCTGGTTGCGCAAACCAATGATACC
>JAKSMH010000187.1 GCA_024400715.1 Bacteroidales bacterium
AAGATTTGTCTCTGCGCTTACTTCGTTCGTCGGTTCCTGAAAGGAGGGGAATTATATTGTTCTGTGACAGGCGTTGCGCGGTAATAATCTGTAGAGACGCGGCGCGCCACGTCTCTACAAATGCATCGTCACCATTCCGACGAAGCATAGCACACCGAAATCTCCACCCTTATTGTACATTGTTCATTGTAAATTGATAAAGAACCTAAAAACATCAATTTTTAATTCTTAATCTCTTATTAATTCAAATCCAGACAAAGAGATAGGATATCCTTCCACATCACATCAAGACGGTCGGCAATTTCCTTGTTACACAAAACCCCCTTAAAACAATAAATGCTTTGCAACAATGCCGGATTGGTCTGCACTACGGCACGAAAATTCTTGGAAGAGACCAGAGCTTCCAACAGGGGAAGGATAAATAAGCTTAAACGTTTATTCATTATTTCCGCATTGGCAGAAGAAATCAAAATATTATCCAGCATACTCCAATTATCCCTATCGGTAATTAAGTTAATAGCGATGGCAAAGGCTTTCTTTTCTATCAATAAATCAAGATATTTTGTAGTAAGTTCAGAAATCACCACCCTTGAAACCACAATTTGATCTTCGTGTATATGCTGAAGCTCATCATTGGTAAATGGAGAAAATTTCAATAATATCTTGGCGGATGCGGACAAATCGATGAAATTCTCAACAATTTCAGCACCTGCATTAGCATAATCCATATCCGTAAGACGGGTATGGCTGGCATATCCCCGTTGAACAAAGACCTTAACTTCCTGTTCTGTAAGTTTTTGCACTACTTCAGGCGAACACAAAAGCACATCCGGTATAGGTCGATCACCTTTAACCAGACCGATACTTGTCTGTTTTTCACACAAGTCCAGCATAAACGTCTGTTTCTGTGTTTTCGCATTTGGAAGATAATGCATTGCTAAATCCATATTACTACTTTTTATTAATAGACAAAACGTCGCTTTTGATCGCCCAAAACTTCGATTTCAACCTTGACAAAATCTTCTCCAGCCAGCAATTCCTCCACTTTTTCGGTCCACTCAATAAAACAATAAGCTCCGCTATACAGATAATCGTTAAAACCAATCTTAACCGCTTCATCAACAGAGTCAATTCTATAGAAATCAAAATGATAAATGGGCAAACCATCACTGCCAAAATACTCGTTAACGATGGCAAAAGTAGGACTTGAAGTGGTTCCTTCCACACCCAATTGGCGACAAAGTTCCTTAATGAGCGTTGTTTTGCCAGCGCCCATTTCGCCAAAAAAGCCAAAAACTCGGTCATTGCTATGTTTTTGCAACAAATCGGCCGCCACAGAAGGCAATTCCTGTTGATTTGAAATAGTCATCATATCTTTTACAAATCTTGCGTATAATAGTTTATTAATTTCGGAATAGGAGAAGCGATGATGGTTCCCATATTGATTTTTTTTTCTTTTGCCACTTCCTGAATGACATCTTGAAAATGAAAAGCGACAGACCCCAACAAATGCACTTTTGAATAGGCATTTTTATCGTAATATCCGATTTGAGAATCGAAAAATTCGGCAAAAGCAGACTTACAAAGACTTTTCACTTCTATAATATCCAAATGGGCTTGAATAAACGGTGAAAAAGACGCAAAAAAATTATTGGGATAAGCTTCTTGATAAATACGGTGTATCACCTTTTGCGGATTAATGTCAAAATTCTGTTCCAATTCTTTCGTCAAATCTAATGGCAATTTTTTCATCAAATAGGCCGTGATGAACTTTTTACCCAAATAGGTTCCGCTACCTTCATCACCAATCATATAGCCCAGCGATGGCGCACGTTCCACAATTGACTGTCCGTCATAGAGGCAGGAGCTGGAACCGGTACCCAAAATGGCAACCAATCCCGGTTGGCGTCCGCATAAGGCATGACACGCTTCCAACAAATCCGAACAAACCTTGAAAGGTATTTGAGGAAAGAAAGTCGTGATGGCATTGGCAATACGGGAGGCATTGTGTTCATTGGCACAACCCGCCCCATAATAGACCATACGGTGAATTTCTTGATATTCTGACGGTCGTGCTTGGACAAAATGAGCAAAAACTTCCCGAATTTGCTCATCTGAGGAATAGTTGGCGTTGATACCGGCATCCGAAAAACGATGAACGATTTCCTTGTCTTTCAACACAACGAAATCGGTTTTGGTAGCACCTGCATCCACAATTACAAATATATCTTCTGCCATCTTCTCTATATTATCGGATTAGAATTTACTTCTTGGTATAGAAAGCGGATTGGTACGCTTATACTGAGAACGCTTGTATCGCTGAATCAAAACGTGGTCTTCCAAGGACTTGTCGCCATTGAAATAGGCAGCAAACAGCTTATCCACCTCATAATAATTTGGAACGCCCAGCTGTTCACAGTCACAGCTGCTAATGCCCAAGCCATCGACGGGCGTGGCTTCGATACAAGACTGCAAAGCGTCATAGCACTTGGTGTCGCATTCATCCAACAATACCTTGGCCAAATTAAAAACTTCCGTTTTCCACAAATTCATTATGGGTGCATAATCGCCCACATCGCCGTGCAAAGTCCAAAATCCAGTAAGATATTCCGTATAATTATCCGTTGAGATAACGATACCGCGATACAGCTGTGCCAGATCGTACAACACCATCATACGCATACGGGCCTTCATATTGCCCTGACGCATTTTGGACAATTGAGAATCGTCATAATGAATCAACAGCTTTTTATTTTCGAGAAATGTATTGGTCAAGTCCAGATGTTGAAAATCGGTGCAAAAGCCCTCCCCCACAGCCAAGGAACGAGCCACCTCATCATTGGGATTGGTTTCAATAGTAATTGAACGACCCATCAACGGGATGTTATTTTGTTGACACACAGGGCGAAGCAAAGCGGCACACAAGGCACTGTCAATACCGCCGGAAATGCCAAGCACCAACGATTTCAATCCAAAACTCGTTATATAATCGCTCATAATTTGCCGAATATTAGCCGCCACTTTACGCAACTGGTCCTTCTCCGTCATAAAAGGGAAGAAACTTGAATCAGGTATGGTCATTTTCCTATGTTTTTAATTGGCAAATATACAATAAATAATTGATATTCTGTAATAAGAAAAAGAAAGATTTTAGAAAATAAAATCATTACGAATTGTATGACTTATAGAAATTGTTGTATTTTTGCAATTAAAATTAACAACAAAAAAAACATCTCATTTTTTTGAGAACATTACTCATAATTTAGAAAGCAATGTCAAAAAAATTACTGATAGCCACCGGAGGTGGCGACTGTCCAGGACTGAACGCAGTCATCAGAGGAATTGTCAAAAGTGCCAGTGCGGAAGGATGGCAGGCATTTGGCTGTATCGAGTCGTTCAACGGCCTGCTTAAAGATACCGTTGAAATCGTTGAACTCAGCGAACAAATGGTATCCGGATTACACGTCAAAGGCGGCACCATCATCAAAACCACCAATAAGGGAGGTCCTTTCCACTTTCCCGTGAAACAAGATGACGGTTCGTGGGTAATGGAAGACCGATCCAAACTAATGAAAAAGCGTTTGGACAATATGGGCATTGACGCTGTGATTAACATTGGCGGTGACGGTTCCCAAGCCATTTCCTTGGCCCTTGGCAAAATTGGCATTAACGTCGTCGGGGTGCCTAAAACCATCGACAACGACTTGTCTTCAACGGACTTCACCTTCGGTTTTCAGACGGCCGTGCAAATCGCCACGGAATGTTTTGACAAGATTGTGACTACCGCAGAAAGCCATAACCGCGTCTTTATTATGGAAGTTATGGGACGTGATGCCGGCTGGATTGCCCTCCACACCGCCATTGCCGGTGGTGCCGATGTCTGCATCATCCCTGACATACCCTACGACCCACAGAAAATCGCCGA
>JAKSMH010000188.1 GCA_024400715.1 Bacteroidales bacterium
CTGATGACCAGACCGTCGCATATCGATTAACTACAATTCTTTCATCGTAAAGCGTAATTTGCAACGGGTATTTTGAAAATTTCTTGGCCATAAAAAAGATCCCACCGAGGAATATAGCTGTTAGGATCCAATTCAGACTCTCTCTCCTTTCCAATGAAATCGTCAAAAAAATATTTGCGACAAACACTGCGGTATAAGCAATGAAAAACGTATAGGTCCAAATTTTAATTTTTTTGTGCTTGATTTTGATGTAATACAGTTCCATATATTTAACGTTTAATTTACGGGCAAAGATACGACTTTTCGTTAAAATTCACTATATGAATAATTTTTTTTATTTCAAGTTTATACATATTAATAAAAAAACTATATTTGTAAAAATTTATTGCCATTATTACAATACAATCTAAAAATCTCATTTTCAATAAATTAGCACAAAAATTATGAATAAAATTGAACAACACCCTATTTTGGAGATTCCAAAATCGGAAAAAGTCATTTTTGAGTACAACGGAAAGAAGGTAGAAGGCTACAAGGGGTACACCATTGCAGCAGCCTTACACCAAGCGGGATTTCCCGTACACAGCCACAGCTTGGACAAGCGCGAACGCAGCTTGAATTGCGGCATTGGCAAATGTGGTGCCTGCGAAATGCTGGTGGACGGCGTGGTTCGGAGAATTTGTATCACCAAGGTGGACAACGTCAAGAAGGTAGAAGAAATCTCACGCAACTATTTCCCCGAAGCCAACCCCATTGACAAAAGTCAAGAAATAAAAATCTACAAGACGCAAGTCGCCATCATTGGAGCGGGACCTGCGGGTTTGGCTTGTAGAGAGCAACTCAACAAGTTGCACATTCCCAACATCGTCATTGACAACAACGACCGTGTTGGCGGACAATTCAATATGCAAACGCACCAATTTTTCTTCTTCGAGAAAGAGCAGAAATATGGTGGAATGCGTGGTTTTGACATTGCCAAGACGCTTGCCGGCGAAGACCACTCGGGTATTATGCTGAGTTCTACCGTATGGGACATCTTAGATGGCAAACGCATTGCCGTCAAGAACATTGCCGACAATAGCATTTATTATATTGACGCAGAATATTTGGTCGTGGCCACGGGTGCGGTTCCTTTCACGCCCGCTTTTGAAAACGACGACCTTCCAGGTGTTTACACTGCCGCCGTCGTACAGAAGATGATGAATGTGGAACACACGCTATTAGGAAAACGCATTTTGTCCGTTGGTGCAGGCAACATCGGCTATTTGACCTCTTATCAGGCCACCCAAGCTGGTGCGGAAGTCGTTGCCATCATTGAAGCGATGGACCACGAAGGCGGTTTTCCTGTTCAGGCCAACAGAGTCCGCCGCTTAGGTATTCCTATCTATACTTCACACGTATTGCTTAAGGCCATTCCCAATAGAGAACACACTGGCATTACGGGTGCGGTTATTGCCGAATGCAAGGATTTCAAACCCGTCAAGGGAACCGAAAGAATTATCGAAGGCATCGACATCATCAACATCTGTACCGGTTTGATTCCCGATGACCAACTCTTGCGTAAAGGTAAGACCTTATTTGGTCTCAACTGCTTTGGCGTGGGCGATGCCATTCGCGTGGGCGAAGGCACCTGTGCCGTATTGCGAGGCAAACAAGCCGCCTACGAAATCGCACAGCAAATGGGACAGCGCATCAATTACGAAGAATACCTGTCCATTTCCCGAGACTACATTGACTCTCAGCAACGCCCGGTCCGCGTATTGGAAGAACGCAACAAGCCAAGCGCGGCAAGAATGAAAGAAAAAGGCTTCGTCATTGCCGACTGCTTGTACGGTTTTGCCTGCAACCCCTGTACTTTCTCTTGTCCACAAGGAGCCATCAGCAAGCCCACCACCTCATCGGTGCCTGTCATTGACTACAAGAAATGTATCGGTTGTATGAAGTGCGTTTCCCACTGTCCGGGTTTGGCTCTTTTCGGTTACAATCCGACCAAGAACTGGCTGTTTTTGCCTATTGCATACAAAGCCTACGAAAATGCGGAAGTTTTCTTGGTCAACGACAACGGAAAAATTATCGGTGAAGGTATCATTGAGAAAATCACCGAAAATCCCAACAAAACCAATGTGGCACGGGTTAAGGCCCTTACCGTGGAAGGTGGCGATATCACCAACGTCACCGGCTTGGTTCTAAAGGAAAAATACCCCAAGGAAATTGACGAAACCCCATTAAAATCTTACAGAAGAGATGCCACCTACGTTTGTCATTGCGATGATGTTAAGATTGACACCATTCTGGCAGCCGTCAAAGGTAAGAAGATTATTTCTGTTGACGAATTGAAACACATTACCCGTATTGGTATGGGACCTTGCCGTGGCAAACGCTGCATTCCAAGGGTAAAACAGTTGCTTCGCAGCCACGGCATCGAAGTCGTGGGCGACGCCACCCCACGTGGACCACTCTCCAACCAAATCAGCTTTGGAGAATTATATCCATCTACTAATCAGAAACTGATTACGGACATCTGCAACAAAGCCACCAAACGCGTTAAATGCGATGTTTTCGTGGCAGGCGGTGGTATTACCGGTAGCGCACTATTCAGATATTTTGCCGAAGCTGGCAAGAAAGTCGTGATGGCCAATGCCGACCGAGGTTCTTCCTGGAGAAACATCGGTGGTGGTCGTCCTGCCTTCTCACTTCCCGAAATTTCCGATATTGCCAACCATAACTTAGCCATCTTCAAACAATTGCAGAAAGCCACCAATATCAACTTCAAGCCCACACGCTACGTAGGTTTCGCCCACGACAACGACACCTACAAGGCACTTGAAGCCTCTTTGGCCTGGTCGGACGGCTATATGGTCGAACGCAAAGATTTCCAGAAGGAAATTTCTCCCTATTTCAATCCTAAAAACAAGACTTACAAGGCAGCCTTAATTACCAACAACTGTTGGCAAGCCACCCCAGGATTGGTAATCAATTACATTCGTAACATTGCCATTCAGAATGGCGGAACTTTATTGGAGGACTGCCATTTATTGGAAGTTCGCACGACCGACAAAGGATTTGTTGCCTTAGTGCAAACCCACGACAAAGAATTTGTTGAATACCACTGCGAACACTTTGTCAACGCCTTGGGTGCCAACGCCAGCAAATTCGCTTCGCAATTGGGTATGGAAATCGGCTTATTCCCCATCCGTCACCAAGCCTTTATCACCCGCCGTCTTCCATTACTCGGCAAAAACGGTGATGCCTTGGACATGCTCATCGACAGAAGACATTACAAAGGCTTCTCTGCAGTATATGGACAGCAATTTGCCGAAACGGGACAAATCATCGGCTGTGCCTCTCCCGCAGTTGACGCAATGGAAATGGGCAAGGAATTGAAATGCAACTCACAAGAGTTCCTTGACATCTTCTCAGAAGTATTCACCGACTGGATTCCACAATTGGCAACCGTCGGCTTCCAAGCATTCTGGTCGGGATACTATACCGAACCACGCTACATCGTTGACCCCAAACACGGTTTGTTGGTGGGTATGCGCGGTCACGGCTTTATGATGGGTCAATATATGGCCAAGATGTACGTGGACAAATATATGGGTAAACGCGTTCCTTCTTATTTCTCCAGACTATCCTTAAACGGAGATGGTTTAAGCGAAAACGCATTTAAATAATAGTCTATTTCTAAAATTGAACGGGGCAAATGATACGCATTTTCCCCGTTTTTTTATTTATAGAAAAATTCAGAACCGTTTCAGCTTTCCCCTGTCTATGGGTTCGACGGTGAACACGTCGTCGCTGACGTGGATGAGGATGACCCCCTTTTCGCGGGCGTACTCCTCCGCCTCTTTCGTGTAATTCAGGGCCGCCATCGCAACATAGACATCCATATCCGCAAATCGCGGGTACAGCAGCTTGAAGTTCC
>JAKSMH010000189.1 GCA_024400715.1 Bacteroidales bacterium
TAATTTTCCGCTGATGGTGAAAATTTGGATGAGGATGTCAAGGTTTTCTCCCGGATGATTATGCTCGAAATAGAATGCGGTATTGGTGGTAAACGGATTCGGATAGTTCAGGACGTGGTCCAACACGAGTCCTTCTTCGTTGGCGACAACAAATTCCAATTCTTTTTCAGATACATTATTTAAAATGTCCCAAGCCCTGATTTTAAGTTTGTGGCTTCCTTTGCTTAAATCTCTCAATTGGTATTTGACAGTGCCTTGATTTGAACTGTCCTGAACCGCCTCGTAGTAGTCGTTGAGGATGATTTGTGCATCGTTGGCACCGTCTAAGATGGCGACCAAGTCGTGCCCAATGCCGTTGCCGGTGGTGTTAATGCCCAAGTCATCACGCAGCTTGACGTATAAAACGGGGTCGGCGTTGGTGATGCCTTTGTTGACAAAGTGCTCATCGTTGAGGGAAAGTTCGATTTGAGGGCCTTCTTCGTCGGTGTAAGTATGGTTGCTGTTGCCCCCAATGACAAATTGGTTGAAATAGCCCGCGGCATCAGCTTGGTTACTCCGTGCATAATAACTGAATTTGCCATTTCCGTATGAATAATTAATGTCTTTGGGAATGATGAATTTTAGTTCAAATTTTCCGTTTTTAATGGTATTGTTACCTCGATATAAAACACTTTTTTGGACTTCGAAATCTTGGGCTTGGCTTTCTTCTGGATCATTGGCCAGGGTACGTTTGATTTCTTTCTTGTCAAACATCGTGGTAAAAATATTGCCGTTGAAATCGGTGAGTGTATGTCCTTCTTCATCGGTAATCCTACCTTTGACAATGACTTCGGAAAGGGCTTTGAGCGAATCCGTCACTGCCCCGGCTGCTTGTCCGTTGATGGAATCGGTTACTACTTTGTATTGGGGTTGTGCCAAAGGCATAGATGGGTCGCCCAATACAATGAACATAGAGATGGCGTCGTTGTTTCCGCCATAGTCGTTTTTGGCTTTCATATTGATTTCCCCAATAGTGCGTGGATGGCCTTCAACCGGGGTGAAAAGCGAGGCAAACGCTTTTTTGGCGTAGCTGGCATTGGAACCGCCGTAGGCCACGCGTGAGGTGGTGAGTAGGGCACTGGCTCCTCCATCGGTGTTAAAGTAGCAGGCTTCCCCCGGTGATACCGAAGGACGGTCGTACCAGGAAAAATCGCACGATAGGGTCATCATCACGGGTTGGTTGTAGGAGTTGGACCATTTATTGATATCTGAAAATTCAATGATGCGTTCGTGCGCCAAACCATCCTTGCCACTATGTCCCACGTAAGTGAAAAAGAGTGAACCTCGGTCCATACGGTCGTTGATGGCGGTCGTCACTTCTGGAAAACGTTGGCCTCCTGAATTGGAAACTTGGGGGTAGGCATCGCAGTAGATTTTGTCAAGGTTGATGGTCTTGTTTTCACTTTGAACGATATTTGAACATTGTTCTGCGGTGTTCAAGTGCTCGTTGCCGTCACCGTCGTCGGCCACAAAACAAATGATATTGCGCCAATCTGCCAAATTGGAGATTTTGTTAGACCGTTGGCCTACAATGTCGTATTCCTTGCTGTAATTGATACTTTTTTGTACGGCCAAGTTGGCTTGTGCCGTGGTTGATGCCGGAAAGCGGCCAACGGCAATGTCCAGCATACCGTGCGAAAGGGTTCCCTCTCCGTCATCCAAAATGCCGAAAAAGTCGTCGTTGGCACGGAACGTTCCTTCCGTGATGTTGCCGTTGGCTGGTCGCTGGTAGTTGGGAACAAAGAGGGATGTTCCGGAAACCCTTCCCCTGTAATCATAGCTGGGGCGTCCAAACAATAATAAGTATTTAGGATATAAGCCCGATGACTTTTCGTAAATCATTTTCATATAGTCTCGAATGGCCACGGGGTCTAATGAACCCGATGAAAATTCGTTATAGACTTGTTGTACCGTTACCACTTTTACGGACAAATGTTGGTGCTCCCTGCGATAATTGGCCAATTCTTCAGCTTGAGCCCGGAAATCTGGGTGGGTGACGATAATCAAATCAGCCATACTTTCTCCGTGCAGATTTTGATTGGCTTCGTGGCCAACGAGAGTGGGCGTTTTATAGGACGTTCCGTCAAAGGCGACAAATTGCTTGAAGGCAGTGTCGGAACTCAGAAACTGACAAGTGCTTCCGCTGAATGTGCTTGCTATTTGGACGGTGTGGCTCGGATCGGTGACATCCCAGATTCGCATCAATGGACTGGCATTGGATATCATATAGCGGTTCGTGCTGTTGGAAAGTGCAAATTGTCCATTGTTGAAGTTAAATTGCCCGTCGTGCATACTAAGTTCGCATAATGCTTGAACGGCGATATAGTCGAGGTACCCTTTTGTCGATGAGGAATTTCTATGAAAATCCAAGCTGATTTCCAAAGAGGATTGCGAAGACGTAAAATTGTAGGAGTTCGTTGCTATCCTGGCAACGGCCGTGGACATAGCGGGTAAGGACAACGAACCAACACTATTGCCGTTAACGGAAATGGCAAAACTGGAACTGGATGTGGCATGACTGGCCGCCGACAAAGTAAGTTTGGCCGAAGCACTTTTGATATTGGAAAAGGATAGGGTGTAGCTGCGTTGCAAGGTCACGTCAAAAAGGTCTGAAAACCATTCTTGTCCCGTTTGTTCCATGTTGATTTCATCAACTTCGTGAAACTTATAGTCGATAAAGTCTGAAATTGTGTTGGTATAACCTTGTTGAGGCATTTCTACTTCTACAATGCGCTTGTGCTGTCCAGCCCCACTAATAGTTATAAAGTAATAATTATAATCATCGTATATATTATAATTGTGCGTAAAAGTTTGGCTATAGGGATTGAATGCTACCGAATGGGGCGATTTCGCATAGAAAACCAGGTAGTCGGTGGGGTCAAAACTGCCGTCACCGCCATCATTGACCCAAATGGGAAGCTCCAACAAATCATCGGGACGATACTCGCCATTGGTTTCCGGCAATCTTCCCGTTCCGTTGCCAAAAACACCCAATAGACTGGATGATATGGAACTTCCTGAAAACCCCATCGTCACCAAGTCTTCAAAGGTAAGTTTATAAAGTCCGCTTTCGGACACTTTTACTTTATACCATTGGCCACTTGCCAAAACGGACTGCTCGACATAACTATGCGTACTTTTGGTTAATAAATAGTTGGGCGTTAGGGTATATTCAAAAGAAACGAGTTTCTTTATATCTCCCGAAGCGTCTTTGATAAATGGCAGCAATGTCAGTATGGCGTATGGTTTTTTCCGCTCTGCATAACATTTGACTTGGGGTTCCAACTGGGCTTTTAGCAGCTGTTCCGGAACCAATTTTCGATCCTCGGCGGATAAAATCTCATAGCGTTCGTTGAACAGGGTGACTTGGCAGTCTGAAAAAAAGTTATCAACAGCTGATTTTTGAAAAAAAACGGGTAATTCTCCGTATTTAAAATCCGAAATTGCCCCCTCAAAATTCAAATATTCCAAGGTTAAATCATCGTCAATTTTGTAAATGAGATTGTTTGTCCATTCCAAAATGACTTTTTCGTGATTTTTTTGTGCCTGACTATCAATGGTTTGAGTTGTGCAAAGTAAAAAAAATACTAACAGTACCCAAGAATTTCGCTTCATACTACGTTATTAAAATATGAGATTTAAAAAATCTCGACAGTTTTGTGTAAATCAAGCTGCAAAATTGCAAAAAAAATGAATGCGGAAAAAAGTTTGTTGAAATAAAAAGAAAAATTTGTAATTTTGCGGATTAAAAAATAAAACTATGCATAAGCGAATACTGATACTCATCACCACTCTTGTTCTCCTGATAGGGGGCAATAGTGTAATGGCGCAGGATGCCCATTTTTCGCAGTTCTACGCTAATCCGCTTTATTTGAACCCCGCTT
>JAKSMH010000019.1 GCA_024400715.1 Bacteroidales bacterium
CAATGGGTGCAGATTTGACTGTTTACACTTCTGATGATAAAACCACCATTAGCATTAGTGGTTTTGAAAAAGATTTTGATAAAATTCTTGCTTTATGCCAAGAAAAAATACAAAATCCTGAAAATAATGAGAAAAAAATTGATTTATTGGTTGAAGAACGCATCAATTCATTAAAAATGATGAAAGAAGACGGTGCAGAAATGGGTTATGCCCTTTATAACTACGCATTATATGGAAAAAATTCACCCTATTTGACCTCTCCTTCCACCAATCAAATCAAAAAATATAAAGGCGAAGATTTAATCAAGGTGCTTAGAGATGCACTGAATAATACCGGCCATATTGTTTTCACGGGAAATATTGAACCTTCTATCGTTTCCAAATTCATAAAAAACCATTTCCAATTCTACGATGTTGCTACTAAGAAAGGTAATGGAAAACCAACTCTTTCGAGTTTCCAAGATGAAAAATCAAACCGAAAACTTAATGTCAGACCCATCCAGAACTATTCAGAACCAGAAGTATTTGTTTTAAATAGCAGCAAATTTATTCAAAGCAATATTTATTTCTACATTCCAAGTAAAACCATCAACGAAGAAAACAAAGCCAAAGTTAGTTTGTTTAACGAATATTACGCTGGAGGTATGAATAGCATTATCTTCCAAAATATTAGAGAATTACGTTCTTTGGGTTATTCTGCCTACGCCTATTTTTCCTTCGATTAACTGAACCGAAGAAACGGATTTGCCACTGGCTTTTTAGGGACACAAGCCGACAAGACCATTGACGGCATCAAGGCAATGAGCGATTTATTAAAATCCTTTATGCTGCAAAATGATAAATTTACGCAAGCCAAAGAATCATTGGTTAAACAACAAGAAGCCTCTTTTATCAATTTTAGAAATATTCCCGAACAGGTTTATCAATGGAAATTGGAAGGTTATGAAAACGATCCACGTTCGGCACAAACCAGCATGATTATTAATTTCAAAGCCAACGATATCACCAAATTCTTTGACAGTTATATCGGCCAAAAACCTATCGTTATTTCCATTTGCGGCAATATGAACCGTATCAATAAAAAGCAGTTGGCGAAATTCGGGAAAGTCACTTTCTTGAATTTCAGTGATATTTCTAACAACTAAGTTTGATTTCAATAAGTATGGCTCGCTATATCCTCAAAAAATTTCTCTTCGGACTCCTTCTTGTACTCGGAGTGATTACCTTAGTATTCTTTTTGTTTACCGTACTTCCTTCCGACCCTGCTCGAATGATGATGGGCCAGCGTAGCGATATAGATACGGAAGAAGCCATACGCAAGGAAATGGGGTTGGATTTGCCCATCGGCATACAATATTTGGCTTACCTCAACGATTTGTCGCCCATTTCCTGGCACAGCAACGACAAAGACAATTTCTTTTTTCTGGATGACGCCGACTATAGCTATGTCAAACTCCTGTCGTTCAACACTTCCACAATCGTATTAAAAAAACCGTTTCTCCGCCGATCTTACCAAAGTAAGCGATTAGTATCTGAAATTCTTACCGAAGCTTTCCCTAAAACCGCCTTGTTGGCTTTGGTTTCCATTTTCTTCGCGATGATTGTGGGAATTATCATTGGCATTTTATGTGCTGTTTTCAACGGTACCTGGTTTGACAAAATCAGCTTTTTCTTCTCTGTCTTGGGAATGTCGCTACCGTCATTTTTTGCCGCCATTCTGTTTGCCTGGGTATTTGCCTTCCTTTTATCCGACTGGACTGGACTAAGTATGTTCGGCAGTTTATATACCGTTGACGATTACGGTTCGGGCTTATTCATTGATTGGAAAAATCTTATTTTACCTGCTATTACTTTGGGTATCAGACCGTTGGCTTTGGTTATAGAACTGACCAAAAACTCCATTTTGGACGTTTTATCCCAGGATTACATACGTACCGCCAAAGCCAAAGGCCTTTCTTACCATAAAATTTTGATTCATCACTCCCTTAAAAATGCCCTCAACCCCGTCATCACGGCTATTTCCGGATGGTTGGCTGGACTTTTGGCGGGTGCCGTATTTGTTGAATATATTTTCGACTGGAAAGGTATGGGCGTTGTCATTGTTAACGCATTAGACAAATATGATTTTCCCGTCGTCATGGGTTCCTTATTGTATGTGTCTGTCATATTGGTGATTATCAATGTTCTTTGTGACATTATATACGGTTGGCTGGATCCAAGAGTTTCGTTAACCGCATAGCAGATTTTTTTGTAATTTTGCAAAATGCAAGTTTTAGAATTTGCAGTTTTTAATTATTACAAAAAATGCAGGAACAAATCGACAATACCAAAGAATTTGCGACCAAGCCCATTCCGGCTCTTCTATGGCAATATGCCTTTCCTGCCGTAGTTACACAGATCATTGCGACGATTTACAACATTGTAGATCGCGTATTTTTGGGTCAATGTGTAGGTGCGCTCGCCATTGCGGGCCTTGCCATCACTATGCCCATTATGAATATTGTTCACGCCTTCGGTTCATTGGTGGGTGCCGGCGCAAGTGCCCGAATGAGCATTGTCTTAGGCCGACGGGACATTCGCTGGGCGGAAAATATTCTGGGTAATAGTATGCTGCTTACCTTCTTTTTTGGTGCCATTTTTGTATCCACCTGGTATATTTTTGCCGACGAAATATTGGGGCTGTTTGGTGCTTCCGCCAACACCGTGGCTTATGCGAGAACCTATATGAACATCGTTATCCCGGGAATGTTCCTTACCACCTTGTCTTTCAACCTCACTGGATTAATCCGTTCTTCAGGATATGCCAATAAATCAATGTGGATTTTGGTAAGCGGTGCTTTATTGAATATTCTTCTTGATGCGATTTTTATCTACAAATTAGACTGGGGTATTGCCGGTGCCGCGTGGGGAACTACCATTTCAATGGCATTTTCATCTGTATTGGCCATTACACATTTTTTACAACCCAAGTCCTTTATTCGTTTCCGAAGTCACTGCTGGAAACCCAGATTCTATATTTTCCGCAATATATTGGCCATTGGGATCAGTCCCTTCTCAATGAATGTGGCAGCTTCTGCCGTGGTGGCCCTTTTGAACAACCAACTCTTAAAGTATGGCGGCGACAATGCCGTGGCAGCCAGTGGCGTGGTCAAGTCTTTTGCTCCGTTTGTGGTGATGCTGGTATTGGGTATTTGCCAAGGTATGCAACCTATTGCCGGCTATAATTATGGTGCCGGCAAAATGGATAGACTGAAAGCCGTATATAAACTGACTATGAAATGGGATGTGGCTATCGGATGCGTCGGCGCACTGCTTGTCCTTACTATTCCTCGTTACCTGGCGATGTGCTTTTCCAACGATGCGAATTTGATTGAATTATGCGTGCCGGCATTTCGTTTAATGCTGGTTATGTCGCCCTTAATTGGCTTCACCATCACCAACTCTCAATTCTTCCAATCCATTGACAAACCTTGGATTGCCATCGTCACCAGCTTGTCACGACAAGTACTGTTTCTCACGCCGCTAATCTATATTGTGCCCCCTATTTTTGAAAGTTTTGGGGGAAGCGGACTTATTGGTGTCTTTTTCAGCTGTACCATCAGCGATGTAATGGGAGCGGCCCTTTCAGCCGCACTTTTAAGAAGCCAAATTAAAATATTCAAACCTGGATATGTTCCGGAAGAGAAAAAGAAAATCGAAAAAATGAAAATCAATGAATATTCTTCTGATAATATTAATTAAAGTGTTGTAAATAAAATAATTATCAGAAAAAAGGAAATAAAAATTATTCATAATGAACGAAAAACCATATATCCTGTGCATCGAAACCACCACGGAAATTTGCTCTGTGGCCTTGGCCAATAGCAGCGAATGCATTGCCATCAAAGAATGCAATACCAATAATTCACACGCAAAAAATATGATTCCTTTTGTTGAAGACGTACTCAAGCAAGGCCAAATCGACAAAACGCAACTCCACGCCATCGCCATCAGCATTGGACCAGGTTCATACACAGGTTTACGTATTGGTGTTTCCACCGCCAAGGGCTTGGCCTATACCTTAGGTATTCCTGTCATTGCCGTTTCTACCTTAGAAAGTATCGCGGAACCTTATATTGGGAAAGCCGTTCATTGCAGACCAATGCTTGATGCCCGTAGAATGGAAGTCTTTACTGCTCTTTTTGACGAAAACGGACACGAAATTGAAGCCCCCAATGCCAAAATCGTCGAAGAAAATACATTTGATAACGAATTAAATCAATATACAACCGTTTTTTGCGGAAACGGAGCCCCAAAATGCAAGGAAATCTTAAGTAAGTATCCCAATACTACCATTATATACGAACCTATCTCCGCAAAAAATATGATTTCTATCGCCAATAGAAAATTCTTGAAGAAAGAATTTGAAGATGTTGCTTATTTTGAACCATTTTATCTAAAAGACTATGTGGCGGCAAAACCCAATGTTAAAGGTTTGCATTAATTATAACTTATTGTTCTACTGATGAATACGGAAGAAAAGAAGAAACTGAACATCATTGCCATCGCAGATGATTCCGAATTGGGAACCTCAGCGATTCGCCACGGCGGCATATTGGCCGCTATTTTTCAGTCTTCTTTGACGATTATCACCAACTTCTCTTTTCATCCTTCGACACAACAACAAAAATCCACGACTCCGCCTGAACAGCTAAAAATCATCGACCAACTCATTGGTAATCATATCGAAGTCATCTTACTTTCTGAATCATTTAATCCACAAAACATATACTCCTACGCCGACGAAATCAATACCATTATGTTTGTCATTGGCGTACAAAAAAAGGGCTCTGACTGTCTTTTCAACTTAAAGAGAGCACGGCGTTTTATCAAGCCCTCTCGCTTGCCGGTAATGACCGTCGGGAAAAAACTACCTGACAACAACATTTATCGAAATGTGGTCCTTCCCCTCGACATCGACCGTCAACAAAAAGAAAAGTCATTGTGGGCCGGTTATTTCAGCAGATTTTATCATGCCAAGGTGCACGTCCTTTTTTCTAAATATAAGGATCAATTTTTACGGCAGAAAGTCAAAGATAATGTGGATTTTACCAAAAAACTATATGCCAACCTCGAAATTGACTATGAATTGCATCAAATGGATAAAGCCATTGACGACATAGATCGCTTTTCCATAGAATTTGCGCCGACCATTGAGGCCTCCTTAACTGTTATTATGATGACCAATTATTATTCCATCATCGATTATATCTTTGGTCCCAAGGAAAATGCGATTATTGCCAATGCCGCCGAATTGCCTGTTCTCTGCATTAACGAAAGAGATGATTTATATGTTCTTTGTACATAATTAGTTATGAAAAAAAATATTCTTTTTTACGGTTTATTCCTCTTGATGATTTTCATTAGTTCTTGTGCCACTGACCACAAGACAATTGAAGGAAAATTTCTTTTTATCACCGATTGGGAATTCCAATACCAGGGTCAATGGTATCCTGCCTTTGTTCCCAGTTATATTCATACGGATTTATTGGATAATAAGCTTATTCCAGACCCGTTTTTCGGCACCAACGAAGACAGTGTGCAATGGGTTGGGGATAGTTGTTGGACGTATCGATTACGCTTTGACGGATCTAAAATCCGTAACGCACAACATTCCGAATTTGTTTTTGAAGGAGTGACCGGCTATGCCGAATTTTATCTTAACGGTGAACCTCTTCTCAATCAAGAAGGCAATAATTTCACAGACAACAGCTTTCGGACTTGGAGATTTCCCATTCCCGAAAATTTGAAAGAAACAGATAATGTTCTAATTGTCAAATTCCTTCCTGCCGCTTCCATCATTAAAAAGCGAAGTGCACTATTGCCCTATCAACTGCCTGATTCACGTGTTTTCCTTCGCACGCCACCTTATCAAGGGGGCTGGGACTGGGGTCCTAAATTGGTTACCTGCGGCTTATCAAAACCGGCATACATAAATCAATGGGAAGACTTTGACATACAAAACCTATATGTTCGCCAAAACGACATTAATGAAGAAGAAGCCCACCTCATCGTTTCTTTTAATATCTTCAGTGACCGGGATGAAAAAGTCAACATTAAATATCTCATTGACGATAAAGTAGTTAAAACCATACGGAGAGTGTCGATAGACTCCACATCCGACCATCTTTCCACTGAACTCACCATCAAAAATCCCAAATTGTGGTATCCCAATGGAATGGGTGAGCAAAACCGATACAAGATAGGCATACAAGTAGAAAAAGACGATGTCAGCAAAAAACTCGAAAGTAAAATCGGCTTGAGAACCATTGAATTAGTGAACAATCCGGATTCAATTGGAAGTTCATTTGCTTTTTACGTCAATGGCGAGCCCTTATTTATGAAAGGAACCAACTGGATTCCTGCTGATTTTTTCACCACCAACATCAAAGATGAGCAATATCGCAATTTGCTCGAAGCCTGCAAGGAATCCAATATGAATATGATTCGTGTTTGGGGCGGCGGCATCTACGAACATGATGTGTTTTACGATTTATGCGATGAATTGGGTATCTTGGTTTGGCAGGACTTTATGTATGCCTGTGCACTTTATCCAGGGGACAGCAGTTTTTTGCACAATGCGCAAATTGAAGCAGCGGAACAAGTAATCCGCTTACGCAATCACCCTTGTTTAGCTGTTTGGTGCGGCAACAATGAGGTGCAAAACGGTTGGGAAGACTGGGGATGGAAAAACAACTATTGTCCCAAGCATCAAGCTGAATTAGACCATAATCTGCATTTCTTATTTGATACTTTACTTTATCAGGTTGTCAAAGAATATCATTCCTGTTGCCCTTACGTTTCCACTTCTCCATTATGGGGTTGGGGGCATCCGGAATGCTGTACCGAAGGCGATTCCCATTACTGGGGCGTTTGGTGGGGCGAGCTCCCCTTTGAGATGTGGGAAGAAAAAACCGGACGCTTTATGTCGGAATACGGCTTTCAAAGTTACCCGACGATGTCAACCATTAGCTCTTTCACAACGGAAAACGAACGTTCTCTCAATAGTAAAAGTCTGAAAAATCATCAAAAGCATGGTCGTGGCGTGGAAATCATCAACAAGGCCTTAGAACAATATTTCTACGTTCCCACCCAACTCAAAGATTATGTCTATTTCAGTCAGTTGGTACAGGCCTTCGGCATCGGCAATGCCATTGAAGTCCACCGCCGCAAGCAGCCGCACTGTATGGGTACGCTCTACTGGCAACTCAACGATTGCTGGCCCGTGGCATCTTGGAGCAGCATTGACTATTATGGCAATTGGAAAGCCCTGCAATACGAGGCCAAACGACAATTTGAGCCCGTTATCATCACCACAGCACCCAAACAAAAAAACACACTGCCTATTTATGTCGTTAATGATAGAAAGGAAAATTTGACCACCCACCTCAAAATTCTACTATGTGATTTTACAGGACAAGTCAAAGATAGTATCCAAACCGACGAATTTAATATTCCCGCACAAAGTTCAACAGAAGTCTTTCAATATTCAATTCCAAAATCTTTCAAAACAAAATATTTAAATTCACACTATCTGTTAATTAAATTATATAATTCTAATAATCAGTTAATTACGCAAAAAATTTATTTTTATCTGTATCCCAATGAACTTAATTTTTCTCGCGAAGGCATTATTTCACAAGTAAAACGAATCAATGTAGGGACTGCAGACGAGCAATACGAATTTACCATTTCCTCCAATGAAATCAAATATGGCGTAGCCATTTCCTCCAATATTGTCGGGCATTATTCCGATAATTATTTTACTCTGTTGCCAGGTGAAACAAAAAAAATCATTTTCACTCCTTCCCGTCCAGCAAAAAATCAAATGAAATATCGCATCACTGCTTTTGGAAAATAAAAATTTCGTACTTTTGCAATCTAAAAAGAAAGTTATGGAAACTCCAACTTTAGAACAGAAAGTAAAATCAATCATCAGTCAAATCCGCCCCTATTTGCAACAAGACGGAGGAGATATTGAATTCATTGAACTGACTGCCGACAATGTTGTCAAAGTAAAATTGCAAGGGGCTTGTGGGACTTGTCCACACGCAAAAATGACTTTAAAAAACGGCGTTGAACAAACCTTGAAAAAATATCTTCCCGAAGTTGACCACGTAGAAGATATTATTTTAGGTTTTTAATCATCAAAAAAGAATAAGAAATGGGACTTAAATGCGGAATTGTTGGTTTAACCAACTCGGGAAAGACAACGATGTTCAACTGCATCTCCAACACGAAGGCGGCTGTCACTGATTTTGCATACAGTACCAACAAATCCAATATTGGTGTTTGCCCGGTTCCTGACGATCGTTTAG
This sequence comes from Bacteroidales bacterium, assembly GCA_024400715.1. The sequence goes on from JAKSMH010000019.1 coordinate 8,358, forward strand.
CCAACATCGATACTTTCATCAAAGCCGACAAATTGATTTATGCCACATTGGACGTGGTGGATATTCCCGGTTTGGCCAAAGGCGCCAGCCAAGGCGAAGGAATCGGCAACGGTTTCTTGGCGGATGTTCGTCTTTGTGACGCCCTCGTTCACGTACTTCGCTGCTTTGACAATCCCAACCTGCCGCACGTGGAAGGTTCTATCGATCCTGTGAGAGATATTGAAATCGTTGATTTTGAATTGCAGGTGAAAGATTTGGAACAAATCAACAAAAAACTGCAAAAAGTAGAAAAGGCAGCCAAACTGGCCAATGAAAAAAACGCAAAACGCGAATACGAAGTTTTACTGAAATACAAGGCCCATCTGGAAAATTTCCAAAACGTAAGAACTTTGGAAGTCACTCCCGAAGAAAAAGCCATTGTTAGCGATATGATGCTGTTGACCGAAAAGCCAATGATGTTTGTCTGCAACGTCAATGACAGCGATGCGGTTAAAGGCAATGCCTACGTCGACAGCGTTAAGGAATACCTGAAAGACAAAAATGCCGAAATGCTGGTTATTGACGGTAAAATCGAAGCCGAGATTGCGGAATTGGAAAGTGAAGAAGACCGTAAAGTCTTTTTGGAAGATGTAGGCTTAAGCGAACCCGGCGTAAACAAAGTTATCCGCGCCGCTTACAAGATGTTGGACCTCATCTCTTTCTTCACCGTTGGCGGCAAAGAAAATCGTGCGTGGACCATCCATAAAGGAATGTTAGCACCACAAGCTGCCGGCGTCATCCACAGCGACTTGGAACGTGGTTTTATTCGCGCCGAGGTTATCAAATACAACGATTTGGTACAATTGGGGTCGGAACTCAAATGTAAAGAAGCCGGCAAGTTAGCCGTTGAAGGTAAAAACTACGAAGTACAGGATGGTGACATCCTGCACATACGTTTTAATGTATAGTAAAACTGACTTGTCTGCCAACTTTTTGACGACAAGTCGGTTACAAATAATGCGATAGTAGCTCAGTTGGTAGAGCGGCGGCTTCCCAAGCCGCAGGTCGCGGGTTCGAGCCCCGTCTATCGCTCAAATTTTTTCCCCATGAAACAATATCTTGATTTATTGCAACGCATCCTTGATGAAGGAAGTTTTAAGAGTGACCGTACCGGTACTGGCACCTACAGCGTTTTTGGACACCAAATGCGTTTTA
>JAKSMH010000190.1 GCA_024400715.1 Bacteroidales bacterium
TTGTAATTGTTGTCGCAGATACGAGGCAGCCATATTTTCGACATTATAGGCGATGCCTCTTCCGTGTAATTCTTCGGATGATAGATATTTGATGTGTTCTCGGGCTTGGCTGCTATCTTGGGAATAAGCAATAAAAAAACTTAGGCAAAGAAAGATTATCGGAATGATTTTCTTCATTATAAATCTATGGTTTGTCATCATTTATAGTAAAATCAACGGATGAAAATACAAACTACCAGTCTTTATCTTGGTGGCTCTTGTTTCCACTCCGCATTTGTTGCTGGTTGACTTTCTGTTGCGTATTTCGTTCGTTTTGCTGAAGTGCGTCCAATTGTCGTCTGTCTTCTTGTTGCTTTTGACGGTTGGCGGCACTTTGTTGTTGCTGGTCTTGCTTGTCTTTTTGATTTTGATCTTGATTTTGCTGTCCCTGCTGGTTTTTGTCCTGATTTTGTTTGTCTTTATTCTGATCTTGATTTTGTTGACCTTGGCCTTGCTGGTCTTGTTTGTCTTTTTGGTCTTGATTTTGTTGACCTTGGCCGCCATTTTGGTTTTGGTCTTGATTTTGTTGGTTGTTTTGTTGCTGTTGTTGTTGAATCATCTTTTTGCGGGCATATTCCAAATTGTATTTGGTATTCATGTCTTTGGGATTCAATTTAAGGGCTTTTTTGTAGGCATCAATGCTTTCTTTGTATTTTTCTTGCTTAAGCAGGGAGTTTCCGTAATTGTGGTAGGCGCGACCGCGTAAGTCTTTACCGACATTTTTGTCGTTGGCCACGTTCGAAAAGTATTTCTCGGCTTCTTCGTATCTTTCTTGGCGATACAGACTGTTGCCTAAATTGTAGTTGGCTTTATCGTAATTTCGAGTGGTTTCCATGGCTTTGCGGTAGTTGATTTCGGCTTTTTGATAATTTTCCGAAGCTTTTTTCATCTTTTCTTCCGCATTACGCTTGTTGACCTCGCCACCTTTGGCAATCAAGTCCATGGCGTCTTTACGAAATTGCTCGGCAGTTTTGTACTGGTCGTTTCCCTTGCGAATCGCCGACAATTCTGCCTTGGTCTGTGCTTGAATATTGGGAATTAAAAGAAAGATGCCAATGAATAAAATGGCATTTTTGCCTTTTAGAAGTTGGCGGAGTTTGATAAATCCTTGTTTTAATTTTGATTTCGTGGTAAAAAGCATAATTTCAATCATAAAGAAGATAAGACTTAATAAAAGCGGAATTTGGAATTTGCTGTCGTAGCGAGTGAAAGTGATTTCGTCCAATTCGACTTTGGTCATGGCATTGATTTTGTTCAGGATGGTTTCAAATCCCATATTGGCATTGGAAGCGTGGATATAGGTTCCGCCGCCGGCTTTGGCAATATCCTGAAGTATTTCCTCGTTGAGACGGGTCATAACGGTATTCCCTTCGCTGTCTTTTTTGAAGCCGGTATTGCCGTTCCGGTCACGTACGGGAATGGGTTCTCCCAAGGTGCTTCCAATGCCGATGGTATGAATGGTGATTCCTAATTGATGAACTTCTTGGGCCATTTCAACGGCGTCTTGAGACTGGTCTTCACCGTCAGAAACAATCAGGATGACTTTGGAGGTCATTTGGGATAGTTGTTTTTGCTGCTCTGAACCCGACTCGGGAAGCATAGATACGGCAGCCAAATCTAATGCGTCAGAAATGTCGGTTCCTTGTTCATTTATTAAAGAAGGATTGACGATATTAATAAACATTTTGGCGGCGGCATAGTCGCTGGTAATGGGTAGTTGCACAAAGGACTTGCCGGCAAAGACAACCAATCCGATGCGGTCGCCTTCCAATTTGTCGATAAATCTCGACAAGGCCATTTTGGATGCCTCCAAGCGGTTGGGCTGAATGTCTTCTGCCAGCATACTGTTGGAAATATCCATACAAATCATAATGTCTATTCCTTGTCGTTTGCCTTTTTCCAAAGAACTTCCCACTTGCGGATTGGCAATGGCAATGATAAGACAGGCCAGCCCCAAAAGGAAGATGCCGAATTTAATATGGTGCATCTGCGCTGAATCTTCTTGGGTAAGTCGTTGTGCCAAAGAAGTGTCGCTGTAACGGGCCATTTTCTTTTTTCGCTGATATTGAAGATAGATATATAAGCCAATTAAAATCGGAATTATCAGCAGAAAATATAATATGTATTCGTGTTCAAACTTAAACATAGCAAGCAAAATTTTTACCAGTTTTTATAGATGACAAATCTCAATAAAATTTCTAATCCAATGAAAATCAGGGCGAAGACAAGGAAAGGAATAAATTCGTCGGCTTTGTTTTCAAAAGTGGTTTCGTTGATGATGGTTTTTTCCATTTTGTCGATTTCCTTATATACTTCTTCCAATTTCTGTGTATTGGTGGCTCTAAAATACTTGCCGCCGGTAGTTGCGGCAATGCTTTTGAGTAGATTTTCGTCAATTTCGGTATCCACATAAACGGTGCCGTACGGACCGGGGTAGGGGGCTTGTCCCATACTGCCGCAACCGATGGTATAAACCTTGATGTTGTAGTCCTTGGCAATTTCTGCGGCGGAAAGTGGGTCCATATAGCCGCTGTTGTTTACGCCATCGGACAATAGAATGATAATCTTGCTTTTGGCGTTGGTTTCGCGTAATCGGTTGATGGCAGTGCCGAGTCCGTCACCGATGGCGGTGCCGTCTTCGATGAGGTCGAATTTAACCTTTTCCAGCAACCCCAATAGCGTTTGATGGTCCGTGGTGGCGGGACATTGGGTGAAGGCCTCGCCGGCATAAACCACAAGTCCAATGCGGTCGGTTGGGCGGCCTTCAATAAATTCGGCGGCTACTTTTTTACAGGCAGCCAAACGGTTGGGCCGGAAATCCATACATTTCATACTGCCCGACACATCCACAGTCAAGACAATATCCACGCCTTCCACTTGGATGTTTTGTTGGCGGAATGCCGATTGCGGTCTTGCCAAGGCAATCACGATGAATATTACCGCTAAGGCACGGCAGACCAAGGGTAGGAAGAAAAAGCGTTGTTTCCAGGTCCTGGGTGCCTTGGCCACGGATTCGGTGGTGGAAACCTGCAGGGTGCCGTGCATCTTGTGCCGTTTCCACAAGGGCCAACCTACGAGCGGAATGAGTAGTAAAAGAAATAGAAAATAGTATGGATTGGCAAATTCTACATCTTTTAATATCTGAAAGAAATCTGATAAAAAGTGCATTTTCCTTATTTTTTGTCTTGTGCGTTATGCGACTTATTTTCGTCGCTTTCCTTCGTCTGCTTGACAAAGTCAACGGCTTGTTTCATACAGCGGTCGTGATCGTCGGGCAGCGGCTCCATCTTGGCAAACTTTACCAAATCGGCGGTGTTGAGTGTCTGCTCCAATTCTTGACGCAACGCTTGTGGAAGTCCCGCCGTATCCAATTCGTGAAGAATGTCGGAAGTGATCATCTCCATGGCGTTGATGTCAAAACGCCCGTCAATATAGATCCTTAAAATGTCGGTGAGTTCGGAATAATACTGCTTAACTTGCCCGTTTTGCCACAGCTTTTTGACGCGTAGTCTTTCTAATTCCTTGAGGGCCGTCAAGTGCGGTTTGACTTTCGGCTTGCTTTTGACAACGTGTTTTTGCGGTTTCCGTTTGCGTTCGTGTTTGAGAATATACCAAACCAATAGGGCGATAACGGCTGCGGCGGCAAGCCCAATGAGCAAATAGGGTAGAATTTCCTTGAAAGTGAGGGGCACTTTGGCGTAGGGCTTGATGTCGCGAATGGCAGCGGTCGTGTCAACGGCAACGGTATTGACTTCGATGGCTAATGCCTGGCTTTGAGCTAAGATTTGCGAATCTGGTGACAGCAACGGAAGTGCAGGGAAAACGAAACTTCCCGAGTCAAAAGCAGTGAGGGTCCAGCGCTGGTGATA
>JAKSMH010000191.1 GCA_024400715.1 Bacteroidales bacterium
GAGTCAGCATAATTTCATTTTTGGCGGCGGGCTTAGCCGAAGAATTGGGAGAGGAATTTGTGCCAGAATTGGATTTGGAGGAATTTTTAGCGGCATTTTTAGCAGCTTCCGCAGCTTTTTTCTTATTTGCGGCAACGATTTCCGCCTCGATAGCCTTCTTGATGGCCACATCCAATTCTTTTCTTTTCTTCTGTTTTTCCTGCAAGGTGGCGGCAAGTTGTTTTTCCTTCTTTTTCAATTCCTGAGCTTTCTGCGTCGTAGCGGTACGGTCTTTTTCAAGACGCTTGATTTCCACTTCCTTGCCTTCGAGCAAAGTCTGTTTTTCCTCTTTAATTCTTAGGATTTCCTCATTTTTGGCTTTAATTTCCGCCTGAGTCTTTTCAATTAATTCCACCTGGCGTTTAACATTCTCCGCAAAAACGGAGTAATATTTGATTCGACGAAACATTTGCGAAAAATTATCCGAAGAAAGCAAAAAAGTGACCTTATCGATTAAGTTTCTGTTTTTATAAGCTAGATAAACCACTCGCGAATAGTCGGACTTCATATACTCCAACTTCTTGGTCAGGTCCTGTGACAGTTTTTCGTTAAGGGCAAGTTCTTCTTCCAAAGCAAAAATTTCGGAATTCAAATTGGTAATCAAAGCTTCGCGATTAGAGATTTGCTGACGTAACACACTGATTTGCTGCAAGGATGCGTTCTTGTTCTTTTCTGTTTGCTTGAGCAGTTTCTGAGTATTGGCAATCTCGGTTTCGATTTTCTTTTTATCGTTCTTCAACTTCGTGCTTTTTGACTGTGCCTCAAGGTCAAGTTGTCCTAAAAGCATCACCAAGGCGAACAGCAAGAGTAGATATTTATGAAATTTAGCAAGATAACACTTCATAATTATTCCTATTTACAACAATTTACAAAAATACGAGTAATTTTTCGGTATATTTTTATTGACATTTAATATTTATACACATTAAAATGTTGATGTTGAATATTTATTTTCGGATTTATTTTTATGAAGAAATTTGATAAACGACACCTTTTTTTGGGGGCAAAAGGCGATTCCATTTCCGTCACTTTTTCATCACTTAAATTTCTTATCTTTGCACATTCAAAATTTGGACTGATAAAATTTCATAAATACCTGTGAACGAGAGACTTGACAAATACAGAAAATTGATTGTGCATCGGAATCACCGCCGGAAAGTTACCGTACGTGCCATCAAGTGGAAGCAGGACAAATTCAACGCACGGCTTCATGCGATGGTACACGACCTGGCCATCGTTCGTCGTTTGCCCTCACTGAACAGTTTGCGCAAGGATAAAGCAGGTGTCACACGAGGAGATTACGCAAGGGGGTTTTTATTGGGCAAGTCCATAGGTTGGGGATATGTTCCGGTTTCGTTCACCTTTGGTTTGGTAGCAGTACAAATGGGATTTGACCCGTGGGTAGCGGTCTTCATTGCGTTGACCAACATAGCTTCTGCCGGGCAGTTTGCCGGCATCCGAATGATCGAGGGGGGCGCCCCGGCCATAGAGTTAGCGATAACCACCCTTGTTGTCAACATGCGCTATTTCCTGATGAGTCTATCACTCACACAGAAATTGGACAGCAAAATGCCCACTTACAAGCGCTGTATCTTGGCATTTGGCGTTACGGATGAAATATTTGCCCTGGCAGCCATGGAAAAGGAAGACGTTACGTTTCCGTTTTTCAGCGGCTTGATGACCTGTCCCATTATCGGTTGGACTATGGGCACGTTTTTGGGAGCCTTTGCCGCCGGGCTAATGCCTCCATTGATTCAGGCGTGTTTAGGCATTGCTCTGTATTGTATGTTTATTGCCATTATCGTTCCCCCCTCACGCACCAACAAAAACATATTCTACTCCGTACTCATTGCCGCGGCCATTTCTTGCATTTTCAAGTATGTGCCCATTGTGAATCAGATTTCACAAAACGGGGGAGGATGGTCACTCATCGTCTCATCCATTGGAGCAGCCGCCCTTTGTGCCACCCTACTCCGCGATGAAGAACACGCGGAAAGCAGAAAGGAGGTGCTGAAATGATTACTTTTGGCGCCGCGGGAATTATGTTGGCGGTGATGGCCATAACAACTTACCTCATCAGGGTAACGCCGATGGCTCTTTTCCACCACAAGATAGAGAATCGCTGGTTCAAGAACTTTATGTTCTACATCCCCTTCTGCGTATTATCCGCGATGACCTTTCCCGAAATCATCTATTCAACCCAGAGTATGACTTCCGGCATTGTAGCCACCGTGGCAGCCCTCGTAATGTCGTGGCGAAAAAGAGACCTATTGGTCGTGGCCATTGGCGCAGTGGTGGCAGCCGTACTTACCGAATTAATCATTGGCTTAAATATTATTCATTAAATGAAATCTTGCGATATGTCAACCCATAAAGGAAAAGTATTAATGGCTATGAGTGGCGGTATTGACAGCAGTGTGGCAGCCATGCTACTGTTGGAACAGGGGTACGAACTCATCGGCGTCACATTCCGCACCTACGACAGCCAGCTCACCAGCGGTTGCTGCAGCATTGATGCCGTTAGCGAAGCAGCCAATTTGGCCGCCCAATTAGGCATAGCGCATCACGTTGCCGATTTCAGGCAGGTCTTTCACGACCACGTCGTGTGCAACTTCATCGGTGAATATATGCACGGACGCACACCCAACCCCTGTGTTTTGTGCAATTCTTCCATCAAGTGGGGTTTTTTATGGGAACAGGCCCAAAAGCTGGGCTGCGATTACATTGCCACGGGGCATTACGCACGCATCAAGGAATTGGACGGACATTGGTATTTGGCCACCGCCGCGGACACGCTCAAAGATCAGACTTACTTCTTATGGATGCTCACGGAAGACAACCTCAAGCACACCATTTTTCCCTTGGGCGGCTTCACCAAGGACGAAGTCAGGGAAATGGCGGCACAGCGAGGTTATGAGAAGTTGTCAAAAAAAGAGGAAAGCCAGGAAATCTGCTTTATCCCCGACAACGACTACCGACAATTTTTAGCCCAGCAGGTCAAAGATTTTGAAAACCGATGCCAAGCTGGTGACTTTTTAGACATACAGGGTAACAAAGTCGGACGACACGAGGGATTTCCCAACTACACCATTGGACAGCGCAAGGGACTGAAAGTTGCATTTGGCGTACCCAAATACGTGGTCAAGATTGATGCCGAACAAAACACGGTAACTTTGGGAGACCGGGAAGACCTCAACGCCTTAGAAGTCAGAGCTCGACAATGTCGAATTACCGATTGGGAACGACTCTCCAAACATCCGCACTGCTTAGCCCGCATCCGTTATCGCAGCGCGGCCACACCGGCCACCATTCAATTTGAAGCCGAAGATGGCCCAAATCACCTTCCCCATATCAAATTGACATTTGAAAATCCCGTGTGGGGCGTAACGCCCGGGCAGTCGCTTGTGCTCTACCAGGACGGTCTGGTTGTTGGTGGAGGAATCATTTATTAAATCAACATTTGAGTGTGCATAGCTTAACGACCTTCGGGTCGTTTTTTTGTTGATAAGTCTCAAATTTCCCCATTTCTTCCATTTTTTTCCATAAAATTCCAAAAATCAACAAAAAATTGTGGAAAATTTTGGAACATATTCCGTATAATTATCATAATTAATTGATTTATAAATATTTATAGTTATAACCAAAACATAAAATTTACTATCTGAAAATCAATATTTTAGGTCTTTTATCGAACATAACGAAATTTTATTCCTTTTTTTTCCATATTGATTATCAGTAATTTATAATAAAAAATGCTTTTTTTTGTATGAACTTAGAGGGATTGTGGAGATTGGAAACAAATATTGTTTAGTTTTGCGGAGTACTATTTCATTAAAAAGT
>JAKSMH010000192.1 GCA_024400715.1 Bacteroidales bacterium
AAATTCAACAAGCCGGAAAAACAGCCCATTTTGTTGCCGTTGAATCGGTATTTGTGTGAGTGGGTGATTGAGAATCTGTGCAAAAACGCGGTCGATGCGATGGATGGCAAGGGCATTATCGTCATTGACAGTAGTGAAGACGTTCATCATATCTTTATTGATATTGCCGATACGGGAAAAGGCATTCCGTCACGAAAGTTCAAGACGATTTTCAAGCCCGGTTTTACTTCCAAGAGTCGTGGTTGGGGCTTGGGACTGACTTTGGCCAAACGAATTATAGAGGAGTACCACAAAGGCAAGTTGTTTGTCAAGTCGTCCATTATTGACCGGGGAACGACGATGAGAATCGTTCTCAACAAGTAGCTCCCCTTATTTTTTCACCACCAAGCCATTGGAAAAGTATTCAAATTCTTGGCTTAATCCGAAACACTGATGAACATTTTCCTTGCTTAAAACCTGAGAGGTATTGCCAAAATGTTGTATTTTCCCATCTTTCATCAGTAGAGTGTGGTGGGTATATTGAATGGCGAATGGAAAGTCGTGAAGGATAATGATGATGGTAACAGCATGATTTTTATTTAATTCAATCAGAATTTCCATAATTTCAAACTGATGAACAATATCTAAATTGGCAAGGGGTTCGTCCAAAAGGATGATGGGGGTTTGTTGGGCAATCGCCCGGGCAATCATCGTCCGGCGTAGTTCCCCACCGCTTAATTGGCTTAATAGTCTGTTTTTAAGATGTTGAAGATGAGTTTGTTCTAAGATATCTTCAACCAAGGGAATATCATTTTGATTGGCCCATTCCCAGCGGTTTTGGTAAGGATTCCGGCCCATCATCACGGTATCGAAAACGCTAAATTCAAAGACGAGGTCCTCGCGTTGGGGAACGAAGGCAATTTGGCGAGCCAATTCCTTGGTTTTAAACCGATTGATATTTTTCTGGTCAATAAGGATAGAACCTGTTTGAATGGACTGTAATCCAGCCATTGTCCGTAATAGTGTGCTTTTCCCTGCACCGTTTGGTCCCATAACGGCACAAAAGTCGGCATCGTCAAACTGGGCACTGAAATGGTCCAGAACGATTTTATTTCCGTAACCTGTCGTAATGTTGTCAATCGTAATCATCATAAAGTTTTTTTATGTAACAGGAGGAAAATAAAATAGGGGGCACCGGCCAGGGCGGTAATGCTGCCAACGGGGAGTTCAGCGGGTGCGGCTATGGTGCGTGACAAAGTGTCGGCGATGAGCAGAAAGAACGCACCCAACAGCAGTGAATAGGTGAACATACTTCTTAGGTTGTTGCCGAAAAGTAGTCGCACGATATGCGGAATGATGAGACCGATAAAGCCGATTACCCCGCAAAAAGAAACGGCGGCGGCAATCAGCAATGAAGAAAAAATCAAACTGATATAAGTCACACGTTGGGTGTTCACACCTAAATTTCGGGCGATGTCGTTGCCCATCTGCATAATATTCAAATCTTTAGAATAAAAATAGAAAGGGAAAACGCAAATCATCATCATTAGGAGCATCAGACTCACTTCCGACCAGGAAACGGAAGATAACGACCCCATTGTCCAAAAGATGATTTTGTGCATTTCCTGCTGGTTGAGTACAATGAGCAACGTGATGACGGCGGAAATGAGAAAATTGATGGCAATGCCCACCAATAAAAGGATTTCCGTATTGTTTCTGTGACTGAGTTTGCTGACGCCGATGATGAGTAGCAAGGTGAGCAGTCCGGCGCATAGAGCTGGAAGGGTGACGCCAAAATAAAGAATATCCCATCCCAAAATAAAACTGATGGCTCCTCCCAAGGAACTTCCGGATGAAATGCCCAAAATATAGGGGTCGCAAATGGGATTTCGGAAAATGGACTGGAAAACGCAGCCGCAGGCGGCCAACGCACCCCCGACCAGCACGCTCATCAGAATACGCGGTAAACGAAGTTGAAAAAGGGTGATTTCATAGAATTCAGGAAGATTGGAAGCACTTCCGAATCCTAATTTGGCAGAAAAAAGTTGGAAAATGTCGCCTAAGGGAATTCTGACCACACCGATAGCGGTGGCAAGAAGCATACAGCCAATAAGTATCAGTAATAATAGAAAAGGAAGTAGGGGATGAGCTTTTTTCATAAACCATAAAATTAAAAATCAATAGCCAATTTTACGTTTATGAGTCTTAAGGTCAGGTAATTAGGAACTCGAGAGTAGGTGTTGTCCGTATTTTTTATCCAATCGTAGGAAGAAACGTTGGCGGTATTAATCAAGTTGAAGATTTCAAGATAAATACCGAAATTGTTGATGGCACGGATAAACTTGCTTTTGTTCTTCATACGGTCGCGACTCTGTTCCAAGAACATATAGGAAAAACCAAGATCCACGCGGCGGTACCAGGGACCGGCGAGGCAATTGGCGTCGGTGTGAACCGTTCCGGGCATCCAGTAAGGCAGTCCGCTGCCGAAAACGAAATTGAGATGTACACGGAATTGAGGCAGGGTGGGGAAGTGGTCTTGGAAGAAAATGTTGATGTTAAACACTTGGTCGGTAGGTCTGCGAACGAATTTGCCGTTGGTGATTTTGTTGCCTTCGGCATCTTTGACTAATTTTTCCTTGGTTTTCATTAAAGAAAGAGAAATCCAGGATTCGAGACCTTTGATAAATTCCCCGCTTAACTTAAGGTCGATGCCGGTAGCGTAACCCACGGCATCGTTGACACCGCTGTAGGTTATCTGCATATTGTTGGTGGTGTAGGAAATCAGGTTGTTGAGCCATTTGAAATAGCATTCTCCGGTAAATTTGAAAGGACGTCGCCACAAGAGGAAATTATATTCCGAAGCAAAAATAATCTGGTAGGATTCCTGTGATTTGGTTTCAGGATGACGAATGCCGTATGCGTCACGCATTTCGCGGTAGAATGGTGGTTGGAAATACAAGCCGGTTTTAATTCGAAATTCCCAATCGTGTTTCCAGTTGGGTTTGATGACCAGTGAAAGTCGTGGGGAAGCCGTAAATTCGTTGTTGAAAGTCCAATAATGGAAACGGATGCCGCCGTTCAAGATGAAAGCCACGGTGCTGTCGTGGCCGAATTTCCAAGCATCTTGGGCAAATCCCGTGAGTCGGAAAGTGCTAAGCGGGGCATACTTAGAGAAAATATAACTGTTGATGTTCAGCACGCGGGAAGCGTCTTCGTAGGGGACGAGTTCGCCGGGCGTGGTTGGAATCACAGGAAGGATGTAACCGGCAGAATCGGTGAAATTCCATTCGTGGAGTTGGTCATCAATAATCTCGTTTTGTACTTTGGCACCCCATGAGAACGTGTTTCGATGCGGTAGTTGATGTGTTCCGCGGATATCGGCATTCGAAATCAAAGAATTGATGTGATTCCTCGCGTGTCGCAGGAAAGCACCTACGCCTCGTTCGGAAACTTCCGAAGCGATATCGTCGGTGCTGCTGCCCAAATCCACCTCGATATCTTTAAGGGCGTAGGCTCCTTGGATGTCGAATGTTTCAGATTCCTTGGCAAAGTAGGAGGAAACAATGAATTTATAGCTATTGTTTTCATCAGGGGTATATTTGAAAGTCAAAGCTCCCAAATAATTTTCATATTGATCTAATTCTTGACCGTCATAATAAACCGTGTATTTGGTGAGTGCGGAATTTAAGCTGCCAAAAACCGCTGTTCTGTCGGATGGTTTAAACAGATACTTGTTGATGGTGAAATTGCCCAACAGACTGATTTCCAATTTGGGAATAGGTTTGTAGGTGAGCAACATCTGGGCATCGAAGAAGCGGGGTTTGTAGTCGCCTTTGGTGTCCAAGGTTTTGAACAGGTAGGCATTAGATTTGTAACGCACGCCGA
>JAKSMH010000193.1 GCA_024400715.1 Bacteroidales bacterium
ATATCCATCTCCACTACCTTCCTCCCCATTATCATCCTCGTCACCATCTTCGTTTCCATCTTCATTCTCGTCACCATTTTCGTCATTATCCCCTTGGTCTTCTTGATCTTTGGGGCCATAATAATAGGTGACAAGAGTTTCCGTTTTGCCACACAAAGATGTTGTTAGTGTTACAGAATAATAGGATGTGGGTGAGAAATTTTGTAAAGATTCGTCCGCTTGTGCGGCCAATCTTTTCATTTCCGAATTAAAGGTTGAAACTTGTTTCAATGGAATGGAAGAAATGAAAATGGAGTGATTCTGAACATTTCCAGAACTGGCATTGGCCAATGCATTGTCGAATGCGGAGTAAATTTGCTCCACTTCTTGGTTGACAGGATTACTATTGTTGATAGTAGTCGTATTCCAATAAACCAGATATTCGGCAACCTCTTCCTTTTTACAGGAAGTGAATAAAGCAAGCAGAAGCATGCATAAAATAAGCTGTTGTTTCATAATGTTTGTGTTTGTTTGTATTTTGTTGATTGAAAGAAAGCAAAAAAGATATGTATTGAAAGAAGGCAATTCTAATAAATATAAGGGAATATCTTATATCTTTTGAGATCCGTAAACTCTTTTCCGAAAAATTGGGTGTAACGTTCATAAACGGCCTTGGAACGAGGGACAATGTTGGCAAAACTCCAAATGACGAATACCAAGCCGGCCACTGACCAGCACAAAACGGCAAAACCAACCCATTCTAAGATTTCACCGAAATAGTTGGCAGAGCTCACTTTTTTGAAAGGCCATCCGTATGGAATGTAGTAGTTGTTGTCGTTCTTGTCCTTGCGCAATTTTCTAATGATACGGTCGGCGTGCATATTGATGACCATTCCCAAAAAGAAAATGACGGTACCGATGATATATTGTGGTGACCAGAACCAACTGATGGGATAATAGTCGGCAGGGGACAAATAAAACAGCCATCCGCCTTGCATCAGGGCGTTGCAGGTGTTGAAGACAATGCCGATAATGATGATGGAAATGGGCATTTTGCTCGTGCCACGCATTAGTGAGGGAAAAATAAAGGAGCGTTGAAGATAGTGCAGTTCAAAGAAGATAAACATGGAAAATGTTACCCAGTTAAAGCCGTGCCCAAAAAACAGCGAAATGACGAACATAATGAGCATGGCAAAAAAGACAGGGGCTTCCATGATAAGCCATCCGTGTTTACTTCGGATAGATGTCCCCCATCGAGGGTTGTAGGTCATACCGTAAGCAGGGGTGACGAATTGCAATACAATAAACACAATAACGCCTAAAATGGTCATTATCAAGAGTAGATTATTGTAAAAGACTTCAAAAATTTCTAAAGCAGTCATAATTTATGATAATTTTTCCCCGTTAAAATATTTTTTGCCTTGAATGAATCTCGCAAAAACGATAGAATGAGGATATGTCATACGATAAGCATCTTCGGAGATGGTGCCGCGTTTCTGTTTCATTGATGCATAACCTTTGGAAAAAGCTGCCATGGCCTTGAAAACGGCTTTGCAGTCCTTGCTGTGACCTTGCAACAGAAAGACGAAAGCGGCCAAAATGTCCAAAAAGAAACGAATAAAGAAAGTGACAGCCAATCTTCTCTTTGGCAGGTTTTTTAGTAGTAGGAACAGGTCGTTTCGGTAGTTGAGGAAGGTCTTGAAAGGATTTTCCTTGGGCAGGGTTCCACCACCGATGTGGTAGATGACCGATTGCGGGTTGAACATGATTTTGTATCCGGCATTGTTGATTCGCCAGCAGAAGTCGATTTCTTCCATGTGGGCGAAAAAGTCGTCATCAAGGCCGCCCAACTGGTGATAGAGTTTGCTGCGAACGAATAATGCCGCGCCGGAAGCCCAGAAAATCTGCTTTTCCTTGTCATACTGTCCATTGTCTTCTTCCAGAACGTCGAAGAATCGACCACGGCAGAAAGGATAGCCGTATTTGTCGATGAAGCCGCCTGCCGCGCCGGCATATTCAAACTGGTTGCGCTGATGGTAGGAAAGCAGTTTGGGCTGCACGGCCGCAATTTGTTCGTCGGCATCCATTTGTGCCATTACGGGTTCTATCCAAGACGGAGTAACCTCGATGTCGGAATTGAGCAGGCAATAATATTCGGCTTCAATTTGTCGTAAGCCAACGTTATAACCTTTGGCAAAACCGTAGTTTTGGTCATTGACAATAAGTCTGAGTTGCGGATAATGTTCCGACAAAAATGCCAAGGAGTCATCGGTGGACGCATTGTCAATGATGACGACTTCCGCATAGTCGGGGCACGATGCGATAAGCGTGGGAAGGAACTGTTCTAAATAGTGCTTTCCGTTCCAATTTAGAATCGCAATGGCTAATTTCATCATGACTTATTGTATGATTAGAACTGCAAAGATACAAAAATTATTTATCACGCACGATGACACCGTTGAATTGTGCGGTTGGCGTCATCACAATTTCATTGAGACAAACGTGGCCGGGGCGGGTGAGGACAAACTCTACCACGTCGGCAATGTCGTCCGCTACGAGAGGATCGTAACCTTCATAAACCTTGTCGGCCTTGGCTTGGTCACCGTGGAAACGTACCAATGAGAAGTTGGTTTCGGCAGCACCCGGAGAAATCATAGAAACCTTGATTCCGTAAGGTAAGAAGTCGGTGCGCATACCCTTGGTCAAAGCCAAAACGGCATGCTTGGTAGCGCAATAGACGTTGCCTCCGTAATAGACCTCGTGGCTGGCGGTAGAACCCAGGTTGACGATGTGGCCTTTCTTCTGTTCAATCATCTGGGGCGCAATAAGACGGGTGACATAAAGCAGACCTTTGATATTGGTGTTGATCATTCGTTCCCAGTCTTCGATGGCTCCGGTGTGTACGGGGTTGAGCTCGACGGCCAAACCGGCATTGTTAACTAAAACATCGATGGGCTTGAAAGCATCGGGAATGCCGGCAATGGCTTTTTCGCATTGGGCATAATCCTGAACGTCGAAAACCAAGGGGAGAACCTTGCTTCCGGTGGTGCTTTCAATGGTCTTGGCGACTTCCAACAATTTCTTTTCGGTACGGCCGGTGATGACCATATTGACGTTGTGTTTGGCTAATCTTAAGGCGATGGCTTCACCAAATCCGCTGGTGGCCCCGGTAATAAATATGTTTTTCATAATTCAATAATTTATCAGCGTTTTATACTTTTTATTATATTCTAAATTCTTAATAAGTTTATGTATATCCAAGGGCTTCACCGCACCTCTCAAAATATCTCAAAATATCTTAATGTTCTTAATATTTCTTAGTTTTTTAGTTTTTTAGTTTCTTAGTTTCTTAGTTTTTTAGTTTTTTCGTTTTTTCGTTTTTTCGTTTTTTCGTTTCTTAATCTCTAACTCCCCCTGTGTTTCAAGAGGCGAACTGCCGTGCGTCTCTACTCAATATTTCCTTTAATTTTCCCAAAACCTTGGGCTCTCAATTCAATTTGGCGGTCGTCGTTGGTAACCAGTTGATTTCCGGCTTCTGCTTCCTTGATGTAGCCGACGACGGCAATATTTTCAATTCCTTTCAGTTTTTCGTAATCTTTTTGCGCCACGGTGAATAGCAATTCGTAGTCTTCGCCGCCGTTGAGGGCGATGGTGGTGGAGACGATGTTGAGGTCTTTGAGCGTTCTGAAAGTAAGCAAGTCGATGGGCAGTTTGTTCTCGAAGATGACCGATCCTTTTTGCGATGCCTTGCACAGATGAATCAAGGCTGATGCCAATCCGTCGTTGATATTGGTCATACTGGTTGGGATGATATCCGCGTCACGCAGTTTTTCGATACTATCGACGCGGGGTTCCGGCTTGAGTTGTCGGTCCACCAAGTCGC
>JAKSMH010000194.1 GCA_024400715.1 Bacteroidales bacterium
ATTATCGACAAAGACATCGAAATGCTGAATGGTACAAAATCCATTCCCCAGGCAACAAAATAGTCCTCTATTTTTATTGCACCGCCGGTTGGATCTATACACTTAACAAATCCAGAAAAAATGAAAAGCAAACCCAACAGAGTTCGCATCAACTTAAAAAGCTTCATAGTTCATTATTTTTGCCATCTGCTTCATCCAGCTTAATGAGAGCAAATACAGCATAATTAATCATGTCCATATAATTTGCATCTACGCCTTCGCTGACAAGTGTTGCACCATTATGGTCTTCAATCTCCTTCGTACGATGCAACTTCATTAAAATCAAATCTGTCAGTGAACTGATGCGCATTTCACGCCACGCTTCATCATAATCATGGTTTTTATTTGCCATGAGATCTTTTGCGGCCTGAACTTTAGAACGATACAATGCGAGAGCCTCATCATGCACCATTTCTGGCGTATCAGAATGTCCCAATTCAAGCTGAATAAGCGCCATCGCAGCATAGTTGATGATTCCAATGAATTCCGGACGAATACCTTCATCAACTTTCGACTCGCCTTTTTCTTCAATAGAACGAATTCTACGAGCTTTGATCATAATCTGATCAGTCAATGATTGAGCTCGCATTATACGCCATGCGGTACCATAATCTATCATCTTTTTTTCAAAGACATTTTCGCATGCTTTAAGGGCTGCCGCAAATTGTATATCAGTTTTTGAAAGTTTTTTTTCCATGATTCAATTATTCAATCGTATTTTTCAAATCAATTATATGACATGCTACCATTGCTGCAGTTTCAGTACGCAACCTCTCTGGCCCCAATGTAGCCTCATTAAAACCTGATTTCAGGGCCAACGCTATTTCTTCATCCGAGAAATCGCCTTCTGGCCCAATAAGGACGAGGGTACTTGTTTGCGTTTTAGCCTGCTTAAACAAGTGCTCTTTTTGATTGTGTTTACAATGCAAGATAAAGCGCTGATTTTCAGAAGACAATGCTATCAATTTCTTCGCTTCAATCGGCTCATTGACAATTGGCAAATGATATTTCAACGATTGCTTGCATGCAGCAACGACAAGTCGTTCCAAACGATCCAAGCGCAAATGAGTGCGCTCAGAATGGTCACAAACCAAAGGCGTTATTTCAGAAACACCCATTTCAACCGCTTTTTCAACTTACCACTCAAAGCGGTCCGTATTCTTTGTTGGTGCGACAGCAATATGCAAGACATGCTTCGGAGCATCCGCATTTACAGTATTTTCGACACGCACTTTTGCGTTTCTGCCCTTGACATCCGACAATGTGCATTCATACAAATGCCCATTACCATCCGTAATATTTATGTTGTCGCCAATACGATGGCGCATCACCTTGACACAATGTTGTGTTTCATCGTCCGCCAGAACTCCCATCTGTGGATCAAATTGCTTATCAGCAAGTAATTCCATGCTTTGTCAAAAAGAATGAAATAATAACAAGCATCAAGACAGAAATCCAAAAAACTACAGACGCACAGAATGGCTCAACACGACCAAACATTGCTGCAAGTCCCTGCTTCAACGTCCATTTATTATGATGATTAATCACAAAGAAATGCAAAGACGCATGAAGATACAGTTCATAGAACAAACGCGCAATCACAGCACCTAGCAGTGCACCGCATACTATGTCTCCGACATAATGAACGCCAAGATATATACGGGAATAGCAATTGATAAGTGCCCATGCGAACATGGCTATATTAAGCGATTTGCTACGTATCACAAGTGCAAGAAATGTTGCCACGCCAAAGCAATTCGCAGAATGTGACGAGACAAATCCATATGAACCGCCTCTGTAGTCGTTTACGACATGCACAAGATATTGAACAATAGGATCGTGAGACGGACGGAAACGCTCGAAAAGAGGCTTTAGGATGTGTGAAGACATTTGATCGGCAACCAAAATCACAGCCGCAACCACCAACAACGTAACCAGTCCCTGTCCGCCCTGACGCAGGAATATTATGCATATCAACACGACAAAAAGCGGAACCCATACAAGCATTGATGTTGAAAGATAAAAGAACAAGTCGGCAAAACTGCAATAAAAGCTGTTCAACCACAATGTTACCTGTTTATCAAGAAATGACAACGTTTCCATCTGATATAGTCAAGTTTTTGTATGCAAAGTTAATAACTATTTTGCTTTCATTCAATACAAGTTGTCAAATAGCAACAAGATTAATTAAAGAGCCTCATTTTTTAGTAATATTTTTTAGCATAATAATTGCCAAATAAAAAAATAGGCCTAAATTTGCACTGCCTAAAAGATGCCCGAATGGCGGAATTGGTAGACGCGCACGTTTCAGGTGCGTGTGTCGAAAGGCGTGCAGGTTCGAGTCCTGTTTCGGGCACAAAAAAAGAGAACGAAAGTTCTCTTTTTTGTTTTATGTGATTCCTACTCTACCTGAAACGAATTTCTTTGACAACACTTTGCCCGACTGCGGCATTCAAATTTGCAATAATTCTGTCTTTAAGCATAAACAATTCTTGTCTGATAACGCTTGAAGACAATTCTACATACAAAACGCCTTCATTTAAATATATGTTTTTTGTATGACGTACAACGGTCGGTCCCAACACCGTGTTCCACAATGAAATAGCACGATGCTCAATCATTTGTTTGCCGAATCCACTTTCACGCATATAATCAGAAATCGCAAGCGACAATCGTTTTGATGTATCCCACTTTCCTTCCATCATTCACAATTTACAACCCCATTATCGACATTAAACATCTTATACTCTTTGCCGATCTGACCAAGAACTCGCATCAGTCTTTCACGGTTTGTATCCGTAATAAAAATCTGGCTAAACTGGTCATTTGCCACAAGAGAAATAAGATTATCGCCTCTCACGGAATCTAGCTTGTCAAAAACATCGTCCAACAGCAAAATCGGCTTGAAGCCATTAAGCTTGGTTAAATATTGAAACTGAGACAGTTTCAAGGCAATAACGAATGACTTTCGTTGTCCTTGCGACCCTACCCTTCTTATTGGATATGTATCAAGCGTAAACTCAACATCATCCTTATGTATTCCACGCGATGTATATCCCAAAGCTATATCTCGATTTCTTGCTTCTTTCAATCCCTCATACAAGTCATAGCGTTGCAGGCCTGTTACATAATTCATCTCAACGATTTCTCGACCAGATGAAATCTTTTGGTAGTAATCGGCAAGAATTGGTTTGAGTTCTGCAACAAAATCTGCTCTTTTTTGAGAAATAAAACTTCCCAATTGAGCCATTTGCATATCGAAAACATCCAGCAGCGACAGATCCGGATTCTCTAAATCCTGCATCTGTTTCAGCAAGGCATTTCGTTGTTGCAGAAGTTTGTTGTATTTCAACAATACATCAAGATATGTCTTATCACATTGAGAAATGACACTATCCATGTACTTACGCCTTTCTTCCGATCCGTCAGCAATTAGCAGTTCATCAAATGGAGCAATAATCACCAATGGAAGAAGACCTATGTGGTCTGCAATTCTCTGATAATCCTTTTTATTCCTTTTGAATTGTTTTTTCTGACCACGCTTTACACCACAATAAATCTGTTCTTCAATCTCATTTCTGACATATCCGCCTTGCACGACAAAGAACGGTTCATCATGATGTATGTTCTGGCTATCTGGTGTAAGAAAAAAACTTTTACAGAACGACATGTAGTAAATGGCATCCAGCAGGTTCGTTTTGCCTGGACCGTTGATGCCGACAAAACAGTTCAACTTATCGGCAAAAGTGAGGTCTGCTTCGCGGATATTCTTATAATTTAATATGTGCAGTTCCTGTAAAATCATAAAAATCGCTA
>JAKSMH010000195.1 GCA_024400715.1 Bacteroidales bacterium
TTGGCACAAAATAAATTGAGATTCTTAGATTTTTTTGATTTTTAGGGCGGCTCGGCACCTGGCGGTGCCGCCGCGCTTTTCAGGGGTTCCGTGCTCGCTGTGCTCGCACCGCCTTCGGCGCCCTTTCAATCGCTGCCGCAATTTTTGGATGCCGTCTTGTGAATATTCACCGCACTGCGACTCGACAACTATAATCCTATATAAAAAAAGAAACGGGACGCAAAAGCATCCCGTTTCGTGAATATGAAGCTAATAAATACTATTCTTCAGCAACAACATCGAGGTTAATGGTGACCTTGTTGAAGTCTTTGTGCAAATTAACGATAGCTGAATATTTGCCCAATTCTTTAATATGGTCTTCTTTAACGACGATTTTCTTACGGTCGATTTCGATACCGTGTTGTTCTTTCAATGCATTGGCAATAGCGATATTGTTAACGGAGCCGAAGATAGTGCCTTTTTCGGAAGCCTTGGTGAAGATTTTAACTTCGAGGCCTTCGATCTTGCCAGCCAAAAATTCAGCTTCTTTTCTGATTTTTTCAGCTTTGAAAGCACGTTGTTTCAAAGTTTCGGCTAACATTTTCTTGTTAGGTTCGGTTGCGATGATTGCCAATCCCTGAGGAATCAGATAATTTCTGGCGTAGCCGTTTTTAACTTTAACGATTTCGTCGGCATAGCCTAAATTTTGAACGTCTTGTTTAAGTATGATTTCCATTGCTATTCCTCCTTTTAGTTGTTTGACTTTAAGTTATCAGTTACGAAAGGAAGTAAGGCAAGGTGTCTTGCTCTCTTCACGGCCTGAGCCACTTTCTTTTGAAATTTTAATGAAGTACCGGTCAAACGTCTCGGCAGGATTCTACCTTGTTCGTTGACAAATTTCTTCAAGAATTCACCGTCTTTGTAGTCGATGTATTTGATACCGCTTTTTTTGAAACGGCAGTATTTTTTCTTCTTAATATCAACCGCGATAGGGGTTAAATATTTGATTTCGTTATTTGTTGCCATAATTATTTTCCTCCTTATTCGTCTTTATGTTCTTTTTTCAAGTTACGTCTCTTTTCGCTGTATGCAATAGCGTGTTTGTCCATTGCAACTGTTAAATATCTCAAGACTCTTTCGTCACGACGATATTGGAGTTCCAATTCTTTAACAAGGGTACCTTCGGCCTTGAATTCGAACAAATGGTAAAAACCGGAAGATTTTTTCTGAATGGGATATTCGAATTTTCTCAATCCCCAATTTTCTTGATGAACGATTTCTGCACCGTTGGCAGTGAGAATGTTCTCAAATTTCTTTACCGTTTCCTTCATCTGGTCATCAGATAAAACGGGCGTCATAATGAAAACGGTTTCGTACTGATTCAACATAATTTTAATTTTTTTGGTTTATAATTTTTATTGGTTTTTTGGGCGGCAAAAATACAACTTTTTTCGATACAAAAACGCTCTAAATCAATTTTTTTGTTTTTTTATTCTTGTCGGAAGCCGCAGGCACCATTTTTACGGAATCTCCATACACGACCTGTTGGGATTGTTACCCTGATTTCAGCAACCACCCCGGCCTGACGTCCATCAGTGAGACCTGCGGTCTCTTTTTCCTTTTCGCTCAACAGAACCCAAGCAAGCTTGGCTCTGTGTTCGCTCATGCGTCGATTCCTTAAAAGGAGGAGAAGTTTAACCACCCCGCCCTACGGGCACCCCTCCTTGCTTGCAAGGAGGGGAATTAAACTGCATCCTCGTTTCCTTATCACCTAAACCCTGACCCCTGTACCCTAACCCCTAATTTTAGGTCATCGACATATTGAAGTAGTCCTCGAACAAGTCGCCTTCCCATTTGCGGATGCTTTCGTTGATGTAGTGTTTCATTAGAGCTTTATGGTCGCGCTCTTTTTGTATTTTTTGTAGGGTCTTGCTTATGCGGGCGATTCTTGGGTAGTTGGGATTGGGGTTGAGGCTCAATCCGGCCAATTCGTCTAAGAGTGGAGCCAGGTTGGTGTTTTCCAGAAGGTCGCTGCCGAAGATTTCGACAAGTTGCTCGTCTGTTAGGGTCGGGGTCAGCATAATATAGGCATAGAGGCAGTTTAGGCAGTTGCCGCACCATTTTGCCTGCTTGATGGTTTGCAGCAGCGATGCGTCAATGGGTTGGTCTGCGGGAATAAGGTCGGGATTAAATTCTGTGCAAGTCATCGCTTTGGTTTTTGTGGAGACAAAGATACAACATTTCCGTGAATTGGATAAAAAAAAGGCGAAAGAGTTGTCTTCCGCCTTATAATATAAATAAAGGTATAAATCAATTAAAATTTGCTTTCGTTGTCGATAAGCATTTTGTTCATTTTGTTGTATTTGCCAACGACGTTGATTTCCGTCAAGGCGTAAACAGCCCAAAATACGATGGCGACGATAGCCACGGCGGTATGGTTGAATTTGTAGAAAGCGGGACCTTCGCCGAAGAAGGTGGTTAAAAGAATAATGGAAATAACGATGATGGTAATCATGAATGTACCCCACCAGAAGCCCAGGACAAAGTCGGTGTCGGAAGTTCTGCTTTCCTTTGACACGATAGATTTGTCAATCAAGGCATAGTCGGTTTCGTCAAAGACTTCTTTGTAGAAAGTGTAAGGTTTGATGAGGTTGTAAATAGGAATAATCCAACCAAAGAAAGCCCAACTTGGATGGGTGGCTTCTGACATCCAAGTGCAAGTCTCGCGAAGGTTCTTGGCGTTTTTGTAGTTCCAAATAGCCCAAATCACGATCTTGGCCACAAAGCAGATAATGGTAATCAGCATAAATATATTGAAAGTCTTTTGGGCGGCTTCGTCTTGCGCAACCAAGTCGTTGTATTCAGTTTCGATTGGCTCGAAAGAGGCACGTGCTTCTGCAATGGTGACTTCGGTTTCAGCCAAGACTTTCTTCTTTTCAGACAAAGTGTTGGTGGTTCTGTCGATGTCTTCCTGCATCGATTTGATTTCTTTCTTGTCCGTGAGCGTGGCCTGATGTTGTTTCAAAGTGTCTAATTTGGTGGTGTAGTAATCTACTTCGGCCTCTGCTTGTTTCAAAGGATGTTCAATGGTGTGCAGTTCTTCCTTTGCTTTTAAATAAGCAGGTTCATCATTGACTTTCACCACGTTGATTTTGTCAAATTTCAACAAAAAGACAATGGAGAGGATAAAGAATACTACTACGACAAGATTCAAAATTTGAATAAGCTTGCCCAAAAAAGTGTTATTTGAAATTTTTTTCATTGGATGATATTTTTATTTTTCTAATTATCAATTATTTATATTAAAATCACATTATTTTGATTCATAATGCAAAAATATAAAATATTTGTCTAATCTGCAATAAAAATAATTTTTTTGTGAAAAATAGTTGTGATAACGCCGGAAATCAACGGATGTAGAGACGTGGCGCGCCGCGTCTCTACATCGGCTTAATCGAGATAATCATATTCCATATAGTGTTTATGTATAAAATATTTTTGTATTTTTGCAATATGATTTATAACTTGGAAAATTTTCGGGCTTTATTTTTCTCAGCACTTAAAGAATTGTATGACGAACGCGAAATCAGGGCAATTTTATATGCGTATTTTGTCCGGAAATGGTCCATTCACAGTCTGGAATTTTCGTTGGAACCGCACAAAACACTAAGTGAAGAGGCGGGAAGACTGGTGGAGGCGGATTTGCGTCGCCTGCGGCATGGCGAACCGCTGCAATATGTGTTGGGCAATGTAGAATTTTATGGGCTTCCGATGAATGTTTCTCCAAAAGTGCTGATTCCCCGTCCGGAAACAGAAGAAT
>JAKSMH010000196.1 GCA_024400715.1 Bacteroidales bacterium
TTTTAGCGCCAATTACTTTAGCGCAATGAAGAATGTGGATAATTTCTTCTTCAAGTATGATGCTGCAGATCCGGAAAATACAGACGCAAAAAATAAAATCCTGATGGGCTTGGATCTTCCTTTCTATGGATTTTACAATTATTATCAGACGCATAAAAACGGAAGTTTTGTCTTAGACGCTCGTATCAGTTTTATGATAAAGAGGTTCACGCTTTCGTTTGTCGTGAAGAATCTGTTGAACGAGTGCTATTTCCTCCGTCCGATGTATATGGAGCCGACACGTACCTTTAATGTGCAATTGGTATATGATTTACATTCATAATATTAACATAAAATTATTCGCATGAAAAAAGTTTTATTTTCTTTAGTGGCTGTGGTTATGACAATAAGTCTCGCGGCTCAAGATTTTCCTGATGGTGGTTTTGAAAATTGGGAATACACCGAAGGTGAATATTGGGATTATCAAACCGATTTGTTGAGAACCTTGAATGAACTATATGAGTTAAATGGTGTTGAGATGGAAACGATTTTGACCTCTTTCCGTGAAACGGAAGATGTCCATGAAGGAAATCATGCCATTCGTATGACTTCCGGTTGGTTTGGCACCAATGCTATTTTCGTTCCCGGTGCCATCGCTACCTTGAACGAACCGGTTACCGATAGTTATGTATCTGACTATGTTGACTTGGGTGTTATTAACATCAACCAGTCATACGGCTTTAAACCTTGGAGACTGACAGGTTATTACAAATATCAACCGGTAAATGGCGACTCCGCTTCTATTGATATGCAATTTTACTATTTGAATACTCAAATTTCTGATTGTGAAAAATTCATCATCAGGGAAGAAACTCCAGAATGGACTCCTTTCGAAATTGTGACGGGTTTGGAAAGTTCTTATTATGATGTTACCGAAATCAGTATGGTTTTTGCCGCAAGTGCTGCCTATAACTTTGCCAACTTGGAAGAATGTGCTGGTCAGGCGGGTTCAAGTCTGTATCTGGACGACCTTGCTTTCCATTATGATCATGTCGGCTTGGTAGAACCTTTGATGCCGGTGGTGAAGACTTCAGTTTATCCTAATCCATCCGTAGATCAAATTCATTTTGATTTTAACAAGGAAGTTTCTGCCAACTTGGTGATTTACAACCTCAATGGCTCAGAAATCGCCACGATGACGGTGAATGACACTCACGCTGACTATAATACTTCGGCTTTGGCCAATGGCTCTTATTTGTATCGCTTGATTGAAGGCAACACGATTTTGTCAAGCGGTAAATTTGTCGTTGCAAAATAAGTATGAAACAATTGACTCATCCTATTTATGAAATTGCCTCAAAGGTCGCAGACGAGCTTGGCTTGAACGCCTACGCGGTGGGCGGTGTGGTGCGCGACTTGGTGATGAATAGGAAGTCTAAGGATATCGACATCGTTGTCGTAGGAAGTGGAATCGCATTTGCCAAAGCCGTGGCCAATGCGATTTCGCCTCATATAGAGGTGAGCGTCTTCAAGAATTTCGGTACGGCACGTTTTCGTTTTGCGGATACCGAAATAGAATTTGTGGGGGCTCGCCGGGAATCCTATCAGTCCAATTCCCGTAAACCGGCCGTGGAAGACGGTACGTTGCAGGACGATCTCAATCGTCGCGATTTCACGGTCAATGCCTTGGCCATTCCTTTGAATGGGGAAAACAAGGGCGAAATCTTGGACTGTTTCGGCGGTTTGCAGGATATTTCCGCCAAAATCATTAGAACGCCTCTTGATCCGGATGTCACCTTTTCAGACGATCCGTTGCGTATGATGCGTGCCGTGCGTTTCGCCTCGCAATTGGGTTTTTCCATTTTGCCGGAAACTTTTGAGGCCATACAGCGCAATGCGGCACGACTGGAAATCATCTCCAAGGAACGCATTATCGACGAGTTTAATAAAATCCTGCTCTCGCCAAGACCATCCTGGGGTATCAATCTGCTCAAGGATTCTGGTTTGCTGCAATATTTCCTTCCCGAGCTTTTACAGTTGCAGGGCGTGGAAATTGTCAATGGCCGCGGACACAAGGACAATTATCTCCATACGATGGAAGTGGTGGACACGGTGGCTTCGGTAAGCACCAATTTGTGGCTGATTTGGGCGGCGTTGCTCCACGACATAGGAAAACCCACCACCAAACGCTATGACGAAAAAATTGGTTGGACTTTCCATTCCCACGAGTTTGTCGGGTCGAAAATGGTTGGTAAGATTTTTTCCCGCTTGAAGATGCCCACTACCGATCACCAAAAATATGTGCAGAAACTGGTGCTGATGCATTTGCGTCCGATCGCCTTGGTGGAAGACGTGATTACTGATTCGGCCGTGCGCCGCCTGCTCTTTGAAGCCGGTGACGATATCGACGACCTGATGTTGCTGTGCAATGCCGACATCACGTCCAAAAATGCGGAAAAACGCAAACGTTATGCCGAAAATTTCGTTAAAGTACAGAAAAAGCTAATCGATATTGAAGAAAAGGACCGCTTGCGCAATTTCCAACCGCCCGTTGACGGAATGGAAATTATGGAGGTCTTCGGTATCGGGCCGTCCAAAGAAGTGGGGGTGATAAAAGAAGCTATTCGAAATGCCATCTTGGAGGGCGTTATCGGCAATAACCACGACGAGGCCTATCAGTTAATGCTTACTGAGGGCAAGAAGTTGGGGCTCCTTCCCCGATAAATTCATCTTTTTTTGTTTCAAGTTGCTCTTGGCATTCCCGAATGAATGCTTCTGCGTCTTCTTCAGTTTCAAGATAATATTCAATGGAATGCGTGAACTGGTCTTTGGTAATGTTGTGCCGCTTGAAAAAATCGTCGTAAAGGGAGATGACGGCATTTTCCAAAATACCAAAATTGATTTGGGATTCGGCAATGGAACTTTCCATTAGCCAAGTTTCGGCAATGAGATTAATCATCGTGTCTCGGGGAATGAGATCTGTGGGAACCGTTGGCTCCGGAGTGTGTTTGCAACTGCAGAACGCAAAAGACACAATGCCAATAATGACGAATAATAACTTTTTCATGCTTGCAAAAATACGAATTTATTATTTTTCTTCGTTGAACTTATGTTATAAATTCAGCCTGCAAAGTTATAAAAAATCGCAGAAGTGTGATTTATATTATTTTTTGTATATTTGCAGTTTATGTGAAAAAACTGCCGATGTTGTATAGATATATTTATAACTCGCTGATTAACAGCGTTTTGCCCCCCCCCTGTCAATGCTTGCCTGCAAAAAGACGGTTTGGGGATAAAATCCCTGTATCCACCCATTTTCTTCCAAAACTTTGTTCAATTTACAATGTACAATTTACATTGTATACTGTTCCCTATTCCCTGTTCCCTATTCCCTATTCCCTATTCCCTATTCCCTAACCCCTATTCCCTATTCCCTATTCACAAACTATCATAAATAACAAGCCAATGAAAAAAATTCTTCTCACTTCAATTTTGCTGGCAGCCGTTATGCACGTGACGTTCGCACAGTATGGATTTGTGGTCGTTGCCTACGATGATGCTGTCACGCACAGCACCGCGTCAGTTGGCCAGCTGTTCACTATGGGCGTTGAGGCCGACGGCTACGCTAACGAGGGTCTCCAGCAGTCGTTTCTTTATCGGGTTGCCGACACGCTGCTCCACGAGAATAGCCGCTATCCCGTGGCCTACCGTCCCGACCGTGTTCCGCAAGGCAACCCGCAGACCGTGGAAGTCGGCAAAACACTGGTCTATCTGCCGCCCGTGCAGGGTCTCGATTCCTTGATCGACGTGAT
>JAKSMH010000197.1 GCA_024400715.1 Bacteroidales bacterium
CGCTATATCGAGCGTGTAGCGGCTTGTACCGCCTCCCGCGCCGTAGGTCACGCTCATAAAGGAGGGTTTCAATTTCGCGATCTCCTCGGTCGCTGTTTTCACCGAGTCGAACGCCGAATCCGTTTTCGGCGGAAAGACCTCAAAAGAGAGAAGAAGCTTTTCCTGTTTCAGTACGTCTGTTATTTTCATATTATCCGCGCCCCCATACTTGTTTTATCGTTAATTATAACATAAAACTTTAAATTTTTTCAAGAAAAACTTATTGGCAACTGTCGCATTGGCGGTTATTTTGGGAATTGCCTTGGGACAGTTTATGCCTCTTTGGTTTGTAAAAATCTTTATTACTTTTGATGGATTATTTTCGTCTCTTTTGGCCTTTACCGTTCCTTTGCTGATCCTGGCATTGATTACGAGTGCTATTTTGGAAACGGATACTGGTGTGGGTAAGATGCTTGTCTGGACGTTGGTGTTGTCGTATGTTTCAACGGTCATTGCCGGTTTATTCACATTTGGCGTTTCCGATATAGTTTTTCCAATCATCATTGATGAACAAGTAGATTCCACGGTTGCTCTTGCGGAGGGTGTTTCATCGGCGGCATTGGTTCCGTATTTTAAAATTGATTTTCCACCATTAATGGATACGATGTCGGCTTTGCTTTTGTCGTTTATCTTGGGTTTTGCCATCCTCAAGTACAATCATCATAGCATTAAGTCCGGTGTGATTGAATTGAAAGATGTGGTGATGATGATTATCAACAGCATCATTCTGCCCTTATTGCCTATATATATTTTTGGAATGTTTCTGAAAATGACGGTTTCCGGTGAAATGAATATGGTGATCAAGGTCTATTCGAAGGTGATTTTAGTGATGATTGTCCTTTTTATCGTGTGGTTGCTGATACAATACATCATTGCAGGAGTGATTGCGAAACGGAATCCGTTCAAGTCATTACGTACGATGTTTCCGGCATTGTTTACCGCCTTGGCCTCGTCGTCTTCCGCGGCGACGCTGCCTGTTACGCTTCGTTGTGCTAATAAAATGGATGTGAGACCTAATGTGGTGAATTTCGTCATTCCGATGTGTGCGAATATCCATTTGTCAGGCGCGGCAATTAGAACGGTAGCCCTGGCTGTCGCCACAATGCTGATGTATGGTGTGACTTACAATTTTTCATTGTATTTCGTGTTTATTATGATTTTCTCTATAACGGTGTTGGCTGCTCCCGGCATTCCCGGCGGCGTGATTATGGCGGCAGCGGGTATGATACAGTCTATGCTGGGCTTTTCGGACCCGATGATTGCGATTATGATTACGCTGAGCATTGCGTTAGATTCACTGGGAACAGCGGTGAATGTGGCTGGCGACGGTGCCTTGATGCTGATTGTGAATAAGGTGACGGCAGATGATGCTGATTCCTCAAACATCTTCCTGTAGAGACGTGGCGCTCCGCGTCTCTACTGGTCGTCATTCCGATGTTTCCGACGTATGGAGGAAACACCGGAATCTTAACAAGATTAGACGGGA
Organism: Bacteroidales bacterium; assembly: GCA_024400715.1. Next base: position 1,526 of record JAKSMH010000197.1, read on the forward strand.
TAATTCTGGATAAGAAAAAAGCACTCACAAATTACTTTGTAAGTGCTTGATTTTCTTTGCGCTCCCTCTAGGACTTGAACCTAGGACCCTCTGATTAACAGTCAGATGCTCTAACCGACTGAGCTAAGGAAGCGTGTCGCCTTTATCGTTTCCGATTTTGACGTTGCAAAAATACTATTTTTTTTCTTTCGTTCAACATTTTTTTTCCTTTTTTGTTTTTTTTCGTAATTTTGCATTCAAATTTATAAATAAAAAATTGTAAATCATTGAAAATCAGATAAGTATAATAAATGCAATATAAAAATTAATTCCGTAAAAAATGATGATATCAACTAAAGAACTTCTCAAAGAGATTAAAAATTTCGTATTTATCACCATCGGTTTGGCAATTTTCGCATTCGGTTGGACCGCTTTTCTCATTCCTAACGCACTTACCGGTGGCGGCGTCAGTGGTATCGCCGCCATCGTCTATTTCGCTACCCAAACCATTCCCGTCGGTGTGACGGCTTTCGTGCTGAATCTTGCCTTGGTGGCTGTGGCTCGGAAGGTGCTGGGCCGCCGTTTCTGCATCAATACGATGATTTGCACGCTTATCCTGTCAACGCTCTTGTCCGTCGGACAGGCAATTTTCCACAAACCACTCGTGGAAGATATGTTTATGTGCGCTATCATAGGTTCCGCACTCGCAGCTTTCGGTGTGGGAATGGCTATCAATTTCGGAGGAAATACCGGCGGTACCGATATCATCGCCCTGATGATTGGAAAATACCGTAATATCTCCTACGGACGTATTTCATTCTACTCCAATATTTTAATCATCGGTTCGTCTTATTTTATTGTCCATTCAGTTGAAAAGTTAGTCTATAGTATGGTCGTGATGTTCGTTTATACCATAATTTCCGATGTGGTTATCGATGGTTACAAACAAAGTTACCAAATTATGGTTTTTTCAAAAAAGAATCGTGAAATCGCGGATAAAATCAACAAGGACCTGCACCGCGGCGCCACCTTGATTAAAAGTTATGGCTCTTATACGAAGGAAGAAAGCGAAATTCTTCTCATTATTGCCCATAAAACCGATAAAGTGCTGATTACACGTATTATAAAATCCATTGATGATACTTCGTTCATTTCCATATCCAAAACTTACGGCGTGTTTGGAAAGAACTTCGATCAGCTGAAATTGTAATTTCTGTTAGACAAAGAAATCCAAGACGGAAATTTTGTTGTTCATTTTGTTGAATCTTGATATTTTTTGACAAAAAGAGAGGCGGATTGTGATAATTCGCCTCTCTTTGAATTTATAAAACCTTGTAAATATTACTTCTGAGCTGGTTTGATGATGATCTTTGAGGCAACGCCATTTTCAAGAGGAATCATGTGACGAACGCCATCCACCCAGTAGGCAGGCTTGATGCCTTCATTAATGGTATAGAAGCTTCCCACCAAATAAAACTGGTTTTTGGAGTTGACTGACATATCAATAATAGAACTGATGGTGTTGCCTTCTGGGTATCTATACATCGTTTGTGGCATGACGTAACCATCTTGTACAACATAAAAACCGCCATAACAAGTGTCCATGTATGGTTCGCCGGTTGTTGGACTTATTACGTAGTGTTCATAATCTTCGGTTATTAAAGAATAGTTACTACGGATTCCTGTTGCTTCGGCTTTATTCCACTTGTAAGAATTGACTATTCCGTATGCCACGCTGACATTTGAACCTTCCCACTGGTAAGGAATCCGGGTGCCCATCCCTGTCTGGCTATCGTATTCGTATGCCGTGTAGTTTTCGTATTCATCCAAATAACGACCAACGACTTTGAAATTGGCACCATTGGTCAGTGTGCCGGCATCAACTGTCGCTGAAGCACCGTTCATAGGATCTACATTTACAAGTTGACGATCCACCCATACTGCCGGAACGTATTTGCCATTAGCATTTACATAGAAACCAGCAATGAGTTCGTGACCATCCTTATAATCCATTGATGTAATGTACCATTTGCTTATATTGCCTACACCAGGAAGGGGTAAATTTGTTGCGGTAGTGCCATCCCATACAGCGGGTCTAATTTGATCAGTAAGACGCAATCCCGCAAGGACAATCTTTCCATTGTCTTCTATGGCAATGCGGCAAAATGAAGCATAATCAAAGTCATATTCATAACAAGGTACGCCATTTTTGAATAACATTGATGATGGAAGAGAACCATCATCGTTAGGTTCCACTTCTCC
>JAKSMH010000198.1 GCA_024400715.1 Bacteroidales bacterium
GGTGGCGGCTTCAATCATTTCGTCTGAATATTGCAAACCTAATTTGTCAAGTTGCTTGTCCAGTAATTTTGTTTCTACCAAATTCTGCCAAGTGAGTTCGTGAATTTGGTATGTTTCACTTTCTTCCAAAGATTGTTTGTTGTACAGCATCTTCCAAAGAGCGGTATTCTCTTCGTATTCTTTGCTGTATTGATCGTTCAATTTTTCCCCGTTGATGCTTGCCATCGTGTATTTGTCGGAGAAAAGGTTGGTTAATTGTGTAAAGTCGCCCACGATAAAGGCAAGTAATGCAAAACCGATAATAACCATCAAAAGCACTCCATGCTTACGAATTGCGCCAATTGCTGCAATATTGAATATGTTTTGAGTTGTAAATAATTTTTTAGGGTGCAAAAATAGTGTTTTTTTTTGTACGATGATTGATTTTTAAAAGAAAAAATGTATTTTTGCAAACTTTTTTTAGTTAACCTAATTTATCACAAAAATTTTAAAGAATGAAATCAGTATCTATTAGCGGTTCTCTTAGAGAGAACGTAGGGAAACGAGATGCGAAAGCTCAGCGTGCCAAAGGGATGATCCCTTGCGTAATTTATGGTGGAAAACAACAATATCAGTTCGTTGTTGACCAAAGACAGTTCAGAGATTTAATTTACACCCCGGAAGTTAAGTATGCGGTTTTGGATCTTGATGGCAAAAAATTCAATGCCATTCTTCAAGATGCGCAATTCCACGCCATTACTGACAATCTGTTACACGTGGATTTCTTGGAAGTTGTTGAAAACAAACCCATCACTATTGACATTCCCGTAAAGGTTTCAGGTACTTCTCCCGGTGTTCTCCGTGGTGGTAAGATGGCTAAGAAAGTTAGAAAACTCAAGGTTAGAGGTCTTCTTGAACACATTCCTGAATACATCAATCTTTCTATCGATGGCATGGAAATCAATGATAATTTGAGAGTTTCTGATGTGAAAATCGACAATATCAGCGTGGTTGACAATCCGGGCAAGGTGTTGATTTCTATTTTGACTTCTCGTAACGTTGATGAATCGGCTACAGAAGCAGCTGCTGAATAATTTTCAAGTCCATTATACAGCGAAAGAGGGTGACTGAAAACAGTCACCCTCTTTTTTTTATTTATTATAATGTATGGTATCAAAAAAAGTTGTATCTTTGCTTTTTGGACTAATCATTTTAAATAATGAACCGATTTTGTGGACTCTTGCTTTTTGCCTTTGCGGTTTTTGCCCTTACGGCTTGCCGCCCGCACGAAAAATATGATGTCGTGCCGGAAATTGAGTTCATTAGTCTGGAAAAAATCACGGAAGAAGGAAACGACAAGGATGTCCGCTTGGCATTCAAGTTCAAGGATGGAGATGGAGACATCGGTTTGGATGAAGACGACCTCTATTACCCATTTGACACATCTTCCATCTTCTATTACAATTGTTTTATTTCTTATTATGAAAAACAAAATGGCGAATTTGTGGAAGTGGAATTGCCGTTGACTTTGAATATGCGTATTCCTCGATTAAGCAAAGAAGTATCCGAGTCCATTGAAGGCGAAATTTATTTGGACCTGTATGCCGTCAATCCTTTTTCAAGGTACGATACGATATGTTATGAACTGTTTATCGTTGACAGGTCGTTGAATTATAGCAATGTCATTGTCACTTCGGAATTTGTAGTGGATAAATAAAATTGAACATCAAAATTAATAACGAAGCGAATGGAATAAAACCCCTATCTCTTCAAACAAAACCCAATTGAAATAAAATGACTGTACACGAAATTATTATGGCTGCTTTAGCCGAGGACATTGGAAATGGAGACCATTCTTCCTTAGCTTGTATCAACCCCGACATTCAAGGCGAAATGCGCTTGTTGGCGAAAGCTGACGGCATCATCGCCGGTATTGACGTGGCCAGCGTGGTGCTGCATTGCGTCGATCCGGATATCATTATGGAAAGATTTAAGGAAGACGGCGATGAAGTCCATAAAGGTGATGTGGTCTTTGCCATCAAGGGCTCGTCACAGAAAATGTTGACGGCCGAACGTACTGTGTTGAATTTTATGCAGCGTATGAGCGGTATCGCAACCGCCGCTAAAAAATATGCCGACATTGTGAATGGAACGAAGACCACCATCCTTGATACAAGGAAAACAACGCCCAATATGCGCGTCTTTGAAAAATACGCCGTCAGGGTGGGCGGTTGCCAAAACCACCGCTTCGGACTTTTTGATATGGTGATGTTGAAGGACAACCATATTGATTTCGCCGGCGGCATCGAAAAGGCCATCGATAAAACACGTAAATATTTGAAAAATAACAAGTTGAATCTTAAAATCGAAATTGAGACCCGTAATCTTGAAGAAGTTAAGCGCGTGATGGAACACGGCGGTGTGGATCGAATTATGCTGGATAATTTCACGCCAGAACTCATCGTGGAAGCCCTGAAATTAATAGACGGCAAGTGCGAAACCGAGGCATCTGGCAATATTACCATTGATAATTTGCGCCAATATGCCGAAACTGGGGTGGATTTTATTTCGGTGGGCGCTCTGACGCATCATATCGCCAGTCTTGATCTGAGTTTGAAAGTTATTTAATTGTCCTGAAATGAGAAAGTGGTTGAAGGTTCTGCTGATAGTATTGGGTAGCATCCTCATTTTCCTGACTATCCTTACCGTTTGCATTGGTCCTATCGCAAAAGTCGTCATTGAAAAACATAGCAAGGAAATTTGCCATCGTACGGTTACGATGGACAAGTTGCGTATTAACTTGTTTACCGGCTCGGTGGGTATTTACGGCTTTAATGCCTTGGAGGAAGACGATTCGACTTCGTTTGTCCGCTTCAATACTTTGAAGGTGAATATCAATGTGTTCGCGTTGATTACCAAGACGGTGAAATTGCGTTATATCCAATTGGATGCGCCGGTTATTCGCGTTACGCAGCGTGGTTCTACTTTCAATTTCTCCGATATCATTGAGTTTTACCGACCTGATGAACCCGATACCACACCAAGTACCTGGGTGGTTGACCTGAATAATATTGCCCTGAACCAAGGGGATTTTGAATATGCCGACTTGCTTATGAATAGCCAGCTGCGTATGCGCGATATCAATATAGAGGTGCCGCGACTTTGTTTTGGTCGTGGTCGTTCCGACGCCAACCTGAGTCTGCTGTTTGACAAAGGCGGAAAATTGGATGTCAAGCTGGCATACGGTATGGAGAAATCGGATTATATGGTTTATTTGAATTTGGATAATTTTAATCTGAGTCCAGTAATTCCATATTTACGTAATTATTTGACTTTTAAAAATATAAATGGAATATTGTCTGCTAATGTAGTGGTTTCCGGTAATTTGAACCACATTCTGCAGATGTCGGCCAAGGGTAATGTGTCGTTGCGTAATTTGGATGTGGATGGCAAATATCACGAAGATATCGTTAAAATGGATCGCCTGAGTGTAGATGTGGATACGCTCAATATAGAAAAACGGCAATTCTATTTTGAAAAGATTGAGTTCGACGGTTTACAGGCCAAATTTGAAATAAACAAGCACGGAAATTCTTTCGCGACTTTGTTTGCTGAAGATACAGAGGCCGAAAAGAAAGGAAAAGCCGAAGATGTTCCCGAAGTCGATGTTACCGAAGATGGCGTTGACTTGAAAACCATACAACCTCAGTATCCGGATATCAAGCTTAATCATTTTGTGATGAATAATTGCGGTATGTCATTCGAGGA
>JAKSMH010000199.1 GCA_024400715.1 Bacteroidales bacterium
ATTTTTTTCATATTAATGGTGTTTACTTGTTTAACAAAAATTGATTGACGTTGGGAATAATCAACAACGGCATGGGTGAATTGTTGACAATTTGACGAGTATGAGCACCCATCCAAACACTTGACAAGTCGTTTTCTTCCTCACGCATAATGACCATTAAATTGACATCCAATCTCTTGGCATATTCCAAAAGGGCAGGAATTGAATCGCCAGGAACGTCAACGGTATGGATTTCATATCTCACGTTGGCGGTGTCGCACATTGCGGCGGCGTGGCGCAACTGCACATTGATAACGTGCTTGGTCTCGTTGTTGATGGGATTAATGACGCCCAATAGGCAAATCTTGGCCGCAAATGCCTTGGCAAAACTAATGCTCAATTTGATTTTTTGCAGCGTCTCAAAACTGGTATCAATCGGAACCAGAATCTCAGTTAAGTCACGATTGATTTCAATGCCTTCTCGTAAAATCAATACGGGAACACTGGTTAAGTTGATGGTCTTAAATGCGTTGCTTCCAATGAAAAATTCTTCAAAACCCGAAACACCGTGAGTTCCCATTACAATCATAGAATCTTCCAAATTGGTCGCATATTTGCAAAGTTCAATACTCGGTCTGCCTTCGAGAATAATTGATCCAACTGGACTTTCTGGAGCTTCGGCTTTACATTCTTGTTCCCATTGGTTCAATTTCTCGCGAATAGCGTCTAAAAAATCATTGGCAGCGGTTGTAACTGCAAAATCCGTTTTCATAGCAGCTGTCTTTACCCAGGCCAAATGTATTTTTGCGTTGGTTTTGATGGATATTGCGACGGCGTGTTTCATCGCATTGTACGAATTTTTGGAAAAGTCAATTCCCACAACAATATTCTTCATAAGGCGTCTATTTTGGTTAATATCTTAATAACCGACAAAGATACAAAATTTTTTAAATTGCCATCATCATTTCTGAATAATTAATATTAACGGAAAAAAATTAATTCTCTTTGCTATGATTTTGCGCGTTGAAGATGATGTTCTTAATGTTCTATTAATGATTCATATTGAATGCTTGATGATATGTATTTTGTTGATATATACGGATTTAAGCATAGAAAATAATCTACGTGGAGTTTGTCTGTCGTTGTATAAAAATATTTTTTCGAGTGGCAAAGGTAATAGGTTTTTCCATTCGTATAAATCAAATCTCCCTGCTTGATTAAAAATTCATTTTGGTAAAAAACGCTGTCAAAAGGAATAATGACGCTTTCAAATCGTTCTTTCCTCTCTTGATTTTCAATGGCGAAGTGATAATTAGGATGATTCTTATCGTGAATGGAATCGCTAAAAATAATAGTCTGCCCGTGGTAGTTGAAACTTACCGCAGATCCTTTGCCAATGTCGTAAATCGTATAGCTTTCAATATGTTGCGTTTGGTATTTGTCAAGGTCGAATAATAAAATGATAATTGCCAAAGCACTCAATCCGCTCCAATAGTAAATTTTCTTTTTCCGTTGAAAAAAAAGAAAAACGGCACAGATTATCCAATAAAATAGTAACATTTGCACCCACGAAATACTGATGTTTCGGGTCACCGCTCCCGGCAAATTTTCAATGGAGCAAATGATAAAGTTCATCAACTTGATTTCGTGGGTGAGAATCCAAGTGACAATGGCGGAAATGGCAGGAATAAAAGAAAAAGCCAGCAAAACCACGCCGCTAACCACCACAATGAATGAGAGGGCAATTACGGCCATATTGGCCAATAAAAAATAATTCGGGAATTGCCCAAAATTATATATGGATAATGGGGAAGTGGAAAGTTGGGCCGCTATGGAAACGGAAATCAGATTCCAAAAATATTGAAGGATTTTGTTTTTGGGAGTCCATAACGCGACAATCTTACCTTGAAAAATAACGATGCCGAAAACCGCTAAGTAACTCAATTGAAAACCCAATTCAAAAAGTAATAACGGATTGATAACAAGTAAAATAAATAGGGAAGCAAAAAGACTGTGGAAAATATTGGTGTTCCGTTTCAACAGACTTCCTATGGAAACAAACGAAAACATACTGGCGGCGCGTGTCACGGACGGCGATAAGCCGGTAATGCAGGCGTAAATCCAAATAAACAGCATTAAAATGATGGTTTTCAAAATCCTGGTGCGAGGGTTGAATTCCAGAGGGCGAAGCAGAAAATCCAAAATCATAAAAATAATGCCCACGTGCATCCCTGAAACACAGAGAATATGACTCACTCCGGCCGCCGCGTAGCTTTGCTTTAACGCTGGATTCATCGTTTCATCGTTGCCTAACAATATGGCGGTGATAATGCTGTATTCATCTCCATTCATACCGGCGTGTGCGAAAATTTGTGATAAATGCTGCTGTATTTTATAACTCCAGTCAATCACCGGGTTAATGGCAAAATTTCCAATAATCTGCCATTGTCCCTTGGGAATATATGCACTGTAAAAAATACTTTTTCTCGCCATAAAACTTTTGTAATCAAAAGAATATGGATTTTTGTTGTTTTCTATCTCCGATAACTGCGCATTGAAAATGAGGATGTTTCCGTATTGCGGTCGCGGCAAATCGTTTTTACCCAAATACAAAATGGTTTTGTGCTTGAAATGATGACAGTTGAGGTCTTGTTGAATTTCAGCAACGACTTTATAGGTCTTTTCTTTCTCGATGGGATGCTCAACAATTTTCGCAAGCCAATAACGATTGTTTTCCAATAGTTCCTTTTCAGCATCGGAAATGACATTTTGAAAACGGAAGTTGCTGAGTTGAAAACCGGCCGCCATAAACAAAAATTGAATCAAAATACTTGCTATCCACTGCGTTTTGTATTTCGTTAGGCCTTGGAAAATGTAAGCCGATACCCATAAAAAACATAGAATTCCAATTAGGTAGATGTTGGAAAAAGTCAATCGTGAAAAATAAGCCACTCCAATGCCTATGGAAAATGGTAACAGCACGCGCAGGACCGGGTAGTTTTGAAGTTTCATATAACATCATTTTGAGCATACAAATTTAGAAATAAAAATCGTTGAAAAATTTGTTAAATTATTGATTTACAAATAGTTGAAAATTTGTAAGTTTTAATGAGAAAAAGTCTTGTTTTGCCGATAAAATGGCATGTTTTCAAAAATTATATTGACCAAAGATAATTGTTAAGAACTGGATTTTTGGAAAAAATACAATCATTTTAATGCCTAAAGGTATATAGTTGTCAAAAAAAATGTAACTTTGCAGTTTCTTTAGGTATGAAAAAATTTTAACTTAAATAAATAATAATCAGTATGATAAAAGACGAATTCATTAGAAGACACAACGGACCGAGTGAAGATGAGGCCGCCAAGATGTTAGCCACTATCGGTGTAAAATCGATGGATGAATTAATTGAAAAAACAATCCCGTCAGCCATTCGTTTGAAAGAACCATTGGCATTGCCAGATGGATTGACCGAATACGAATATTTGAATGAAGTAAATAAATTGTTGGCTAAAAACAAGGTTTACAGATCATACATCGGTATGGGTTACTACAATACCTGCATTCCTTCTGTAATCTTGCGCAATATTTTCGAAAATCCCGGTTGGTACACCGCTTATACACCGTATCAGGCCGAAATTTCACAAGGTAGAATCGAGGCCCTGTTGAATTATCAAACGATGATTATCGGCTTGACAGGTATGCCTTTGGCTAATGCTTCTTTGTTGGACGAAGCCACGGCGGCCGGT
>JAKSMH010000002.1 GCA_024400715.1 Bacteroidales bacterium
GCGGTTTGTATCGTGATGTTGTTGTTCTTCGCTCTGAAGGCCATTTTGTCAAATATCAAATCGTCGTACAAGTCCTTATTGGTTATTGTGGCATTTGTTGTCTTGGTGTTCATTGGCTATTTGATTGCTTCTCCAGAATTAACACCATCAGCAATTAAAATGCAGCACACTGTACAACAAGTGAAATGGATTGGCGCTGGTATGTTCGTGTTCTATGTCGCTTTGGCAGGTGCAATTTGCGCAGTAATCTATACTGCAGTTTCCAATGCAATAAAAAACAGAAAATAAAATGGCAAGAAAACTCCCAGGAATTAATACAGGATCGTCGGCAGACATCTCGTTCTTGCTGCTGACTTTCTTCTTGTTGACATCATCTATCAATACGGAACAGGGTATTCCTCGTCGTTTACCACCTCCAAAAGAGAAAGATGCTAAGGAACAAAAGGTTGATATCAATCAGCGTAATGTATTGAACGTCTTGGTGAATTTTAACGACCAAATTTCGGTCAATGGTGAGCAAATGGATATTTCCCAGTTGAAACAGACCGCAATGGAATTTCTGGAAAATGCCAGCAATGATCCATCAAAACCCGAAAAGAAGTACGTTGAAATCGACAATATGGGTGAGTATGCCGTTTCTCAAGGCGTTATTTCCTTGACCAATGACCAAGGTACTACCTATAATATGTACGTTCAGGTGCAGAACGAATTGCAAAGGGCAGTCAATGAACTTCGCGACAAAGTGTCAACTAGCTATTTCGGAAAGAAATATGACAATTTGGATACCGCCTTGCAAAAATCTATCCAAAAGGCTGTTCCTATGAATATTTCAGAAGCACCACCTATTGATTACGGTAAAACAGAATAAGTTATGGCAAGATTTAGAAAAGAAGAAAAAAAGGAGACACCAGAACTCAATATGGGTTCTATGTCCGATATTATCTTTATGTTCTTGTTCTTCTTCATGGTGATTACCACTATGCGTGAGGCAACGCTGAAAGTAAGATTCCAGCCGCCAAAGGCTACTGAAATTCAGAAGTTGGAGAAGAAATCTCTTGTGGCCAACATCTATATCGGTGCTCCTATCAGCAAAAACGAGAACACGCTTCCTCCTGGAAAGGTTTCTGTTCAGTTGAATGATCAAACTATCAAAGCCGAAGATTTGGCTGCGGATGTTAGAGACTTCATCGGTACCGAAAAGGAATCCAGAAGCGAAGAAGATAAAAACAAATTGACATTCTCTCTTAAGGTTGATAAAGACGTTCAAATGCGTTACGTAAATACCATTAAAAATGAATTACGTCAAAACAATGCGTTGAAAATCAACTATGCTACGGGTAAGAAATCTGAAATGAAATAGTTTTTTACACAAAATATTCTTCAAAAAGGGTGGCCCTCCAGTCGCCCTTTTTTTATAAAACATAATATCATGATACAGTCAATGACGGGTTTTGGCAAGACTTCCATTCAGGTTGAGGGTAAGTCTGTCAATGTTGAAATTAGAACCCTTAATAGCAAACAGTTGGATTTAACCGTCCGCTTGGCCCCCTTGTTCAGAGAAAAAGAAAATGATGTGAGAAATTACGTGTCAAGGGAGTTGCAACGTGGCAAAATCGAGGTGTCTATCTATATTGAAAAGATGGAAAAACCTCAGGTCGAAGTTGATACCGAATTGGCAAAGGCCTATTACCAAAAATTGGTTCTTTTGTCACGAGAGGTAGAAAATCCTATTGATAGCGATATTTTTTGCCAAGTTCTTCGCCTTCCCGATGTGATTACTTCCTCCCGCGAAGAACTAACCGATACCTTATGGGATGCCGTCCAAAATGCCCTGGAAGAAACTTGTGCGAAAGTAGTGGCTTTCCGTCAAGAAGAAGGTAGCCATCTGGCCAAGGATTTTGCCAAACGAATTGAGTTAATCAACAATATGGTTGAGGAAATTACCCCCTATGAGCAAAATCGAATCGTGGCCATCAGAAATAAGTTCGATGCTTCTTTGTCAGAATTGTCCGTTCAATATGATCAGAATCGCTTTGAACAGGAAATCATCTTCTATTTGGAAAAATTGGATATCACCGAAGAAAAGGTGAGACTGAAAAAGCATTGTTCTTATTTTATGGATACAATGAACGAGATTCAATCACAAGGAAAAAAGTTGGGTTTTATCGTCCAGGAAATCGGACGGGAAGTGAATACAACCGGTTCCAAGGCCAATGATTTCAATATTCAGCAGATTGTCGTCAAGATGAAGGATGAGGTTGAAAAATTGAAGGAACAATTGGCTAATGTCTTATAGTATTATTTGTATAGCTATATACTCTAAATAAATTTTGAAATATGAGCAATATCTTGTCTTTAGTGGGTCGTCCGAATGTTGGAAAATCTACCTTGTTTAATCGTTTGACACAGACCAAGGAAGCCATTGTTGATTCTGTGTCTGGTGTTACCCGAGATAGAAATTATGGTAAGGCCGATTGGTGTGGTTATGAATTTTCGGTAATCGACACAGGAGGTTATGTGGTGGGTTCTGATGATATTTTTGAAAGTGAAATCAGAAAGCAGGCCACCCTGGCTATTGAGGAATCCGACGTAATCGTGTTGGTGGTTGACGGTCGTGAGGGATTGACACCATTGGACGAAGAAGTTGCCCAAATGCTTAGAAAATCCAGAAAACCATTCTATTTGGCAGTCAATAAAATTGATAGTCCAAGTAATTATTTGGATTATACCGAATTTTATGCCCTGGGAATGGAAAACATATACCCCATTTCGGCAGTTTCGGGCAGCGGAACGGGCGATTTGTTGGATGAGGTAGTAAAGCACTTTTCGAAAGAAAACAACGAGCAGCTTGAGGATTTACCCAGAATCGCCATCGTGGGGAAACCGAATGTGGGAAAATCTTCCATCATCAATACTTTTTTGGGCTACGAACGCCATATTGTTACTCCTATCGCGGGAACAACAAGGGATTCGATTTTTACGCGCTACACGGGCTTCGGTTTTGATTTCTACTTGATTGATACGGCTGGACTGCGTAAGAAGAAAAAGGTGGAAGATGACTTGGAATTCTATTCTGTGATGCGTACCATTCGAGCCATAGAAAACAGTGATGTATGTATTTTGATGTGTGACGCTTTCGAGGGTTTTGATGCTCAAGATTTGAATATTTTTAGTTTGGCGGCACGAAATCGCAAGGGAATCGTCGTTGTAATGAATAAATGGGACTTGGTGGAAAAGGATAACAAAACCCATAAGCAATATGAAGAAGTGGTGAAAAAGCGCATTGCTCCTTTCACCGATGTACCCATTATTTTCACTTCTGTGATTAACAAGCAGAGAATTTACAAGGTATTGGAAACAGCCATAGAAGTTTATAAAAACAAAAGTCGGAAAATCAGCACTTCCGAGTTGAACGAGGTAATGTTGCCCATAATCGCTCAAACGCCACCACCGATGAACAAGGATAAAGTCATCAGAATAAAATATGTGACACAGTTGCCTACCGCCTTTCCCGCTTTCGCCTTTTTCTGCAACTTACCGCAATATGTTATCGACAGTTATAAACGCTACCTGGAAAACAAGATTCGCGAAAATTGGAATTTTTCAGGAGTTCCTATGGAAATATATTTTAGAAAAAAATAGAGTTTCACAAATAACGAATAAATAGATAATCATTATGATAAAAAGAATATTAGGTTTATTGGTTTTGCTTATTGCCTTTTCTTCGGTTTCGTTTGCCCAAGGTGAATTTAAGATGGGCTTGCGCGTGGGTCCCAATTTTTCTACTTTCTACGACGTTCATTCCGATGGGCTTGATGTTCCCACTTTATTTTCATCCAAGGAAAATTATAAAATGAAGGTGGGTGTGCGTGCCGGTTTTGTCTTTGACGTAGGCTTGACCGACGTAATTTCCCTACAACCTGCCATTTATTACTCGTATCAGAGAATGGGAACGAATGGTCAGTATAACTATTCGGATTCGCTGGTGATGACTACTACCGAAGTGTTGAGTATGCATGTGCTGCAAATACCGCTAATGGTTAATTTTTCATTGCATTTTCGGAATAACTACAATCACGCCTTTGTATTAGGCGTAGGACCTTATTTTAGTGTTGCCCTTCATGGTATGGATGAAATGTCTGGTGGCGCGGTTGATAAATACACAGGCGAAACTTACGGGGTAAGAGGCCAGGCTAATTTCTATAAGAATGAACAAATCAGCTACTACATCAAGGATGCTTCAGGATATTCTCAAACATCCGTCTTGCCCATGAAAAATCATCCCTATAATCGCTGTGATTTCGGTTTTTCATTCAATGCCGGTTTCCAGCTTAGCAAGTTCTATATTGGTGCGGGCTGTGATTTAGGCGTGATTAATTCGGCCAACCAAAAAGAATGGGAAAATATCGGCGTGACCAATTATGTTCAGCGCAACCTCAATGTAAATATATTGATAGGTTATAATTTTTAATCTGATACCTGATCTATTTCCTCTCTCAAGTTGTCCATAACGAATTGGGTTCTTTCACTGGTGTTTTTACCCATAAAGTAGTCCAAAAGGTTGCGAATATCCACGTCTTTGGAAAGCACGACGGGTTCCAAACGGATATTTTTGCCGATGAAGTTTTTGAATTCCGCAGGGGAGATTTCGCCCAATCCCTTAAAACGGGTAATTTCGGCCTTTGCACCGCATTTCTTAATGGCCTCGGCTCTTTCCTCGTCAGAATAGCAATAAAAAGTTTGCTGCTTGTTTCTGACCCTGAAAAGCGGTGTTTCGAGAATATATACGTGTCCGGCTTTGACCAAATCAGGAAAATAATGCAGGAAGAAAGTAAGCATTAGTATTCGAATGTGCATTCCGTCGGCATCGGCATCGGTAGCGATAACGATGTTGTTGTAACGTAAGCCGTCCAAACCGTCCTCAATATTAAGAGCTGCCTGCAGCAAACTCAATTCTTCGTTCCGGTATAAGGCACTTTTATTGGTATTGTAGGTGTTCAATGGTTTACCACGCAGACTGAAAACCGCCTGGGTATTGGCATCGCGAGACGTTGTAATGGACCCGGACGCGGAATCGCCCTCGGTAATGAAAATGGTTGTTTCCACTCCACGAGCATCATTGGTATTGAAGTGGTAGCGGCAGTCGCGTAATTTTTTGTTGTTCAGACTAACCTTCTTCTGCGTTTCTTTGGATTGCTTTTTGATGCCGGCAATTTCTTTTCGTTCCTTTTCGGATTCTTGAATCTTTTTCAAGATGGTTTCTGCCACATCAAGATGAATATGAAGATATTTGTCCAACAATTTGCTTACCGCATCGTTGATATAGTTCCTAATGGTGGGACCATTGGGCCGCATATAGGTAGAACCTAATTTAGTTTTCGTTTGTGATTCAAAAATAGGTTCCTTGACCTTGATGGATAGGGCAGCGACGACAGAATTACGAATGTCGTTGGGGTCAAATTCCTTTTTATAGTAATCTCTGAAAGTCTTGACAATGGCTTCGCGAAAAGCTTGTTGGTGCGTACCTCCTTGTGTCGTGTTTTGACTGTTGACAAAGGAATAGTATTCTTCACCGTATTTGCGGTCGGTATGTACCAACGCAAATTCAAAATCACCATCTTCGAGATGAATGGGTTCGTAAAGCGCGTCGTTACCGATGTTGTTATTGATTAAGTCGAGCAAACCGTTTTTGGAAACAAAGCGTTTGCTGTTGAGGTGTATGGAAAGTCCACGGTTAAGATAGGCGTAATTCCAAATCATCTTTTCCACATAATCAATGTACCAATGGTAGTTTTCAAAAATGGAAGCATCGGGAATAAAGGAAACGAGAGTCCCGTTGCGTTCATCGGATAATTCCAATTGAGATTCAGATACTAATTTTCCACAGGAAAATTCAGCGGTTTTCTTTTGCCCGTCACGAAAACTTTGTACTAAAAAATAGGTTGAAAGGGCGTTGACGGCTTTGACTCCGACCCCGTTCATACCAATGGAATTGTCAAAAGCGGTTCCTTCCTTGAATTTACCTCCCGTATTCATTTTAGAAACACAATCCACCACCTTTGTCAAAGGAATGCCTCGACCATAGTCACGAATAGTAACCTTATTTTCCTTGATGGATATATCGATAGATTTTCCATAACCTTGCATAAATTCATCAATGGAATTGTCTATGACTTCTTTAAAAAGAACATAAATTCCGTCGTCGTGAGCCGAGCCGTCCCCTAATTTGCCGATATACATACCAGGTCTCGTGCGGATGTGTTCGTCCCATTCCAGGGTGGTTATATTATCATCGTTGTACTCTGTCATAAAATGAAGATTTTGTTTGGCTTAATACTCCGTTTTGAATGTATGGTTTTAATGGAAAATCCTACATTTTTTCAATCAGGGCATCAATAGAAACGCCGTCTGTGATTTCAAATTGTACTTTTCGGGTGTCGTTAATGCTTTCAACGAT
This sequence comes from Bacteroidales bacterium, assembly GCA_024400715.1. The sequence continues at coordinate 6,458 of JAKSMH010000002.1, forward strand.
ATTGAATTGTTTGCAGAGGGTTTCATTTTTAATGTATTCCTGGAAATTACGGAATGCCGTGTCAAACTGGCTATTACTTTGTAAAGTAATGGCTATGTTGTCCATTACATCCATTTGCGTATCTTTACGGTAGTTTTGAATACGGTTGACCAATTCCCTGACATATCCTTCCTGCAGCAATTCATCTGTTAGCGTGATATCTAAGGCGACGGTCAAGGCACCGAAATTAGTCACTACCCAACCAGGTATATCTTCGGCGGCAATTTCCACGTCATCGACCAAAATTTCCACATTTTGACCTTCAATATCAAAATTGATTTTGCCGTCTTTTTCCAATTGGGCAATGTCGTGTTGACTGAATTGGGCAATTTGGGCAGCGATAGCTTTCATAATCTTGCCGTATTTGGGTCCTAATTTCTTGAAATCAGGTTTGATACGTTTTACCAAAACGCCTTCGCTGTCTTCCACAAAGATGATATCCTTAACATTGACTTCGTGTAAAATAAGGTCTTTGACTTTCAGGATTTGTTCTTTGAAATTTGCGCTTTCCAAGACAGGAATCATAATTTTGCCAAGCGGTTGACGAACGCGGATATTGGATTTTTTACGCAGTGACAATACCATAGAGCAGATTTGCTGCGCCATTTCCATACGTTCTTCCAAATCTTTGTCTATCAATTCTTCGTGAACTTGTGGGAAATCTGACAAATGGATAGATTCCACGTTTTCCTTGTCTGTTACTTTATTGAGGTCGAGGAAAAGTTTATCCATAAAGAACGGTGCGATAGGAGAAGCCAATTTGGCGATGGTGATCATACAGGTGTATAGTGTTTGATAGGCGGAAATCTTATCTTCGCTGTAATCGCCTTTCCAGAAGCGGCGGCGGCATAGACGAACATACCAATTGCTGAGGTTTTCGTCAACGAATTGTTGGATGTCGCGACCTACTTTCGTGGGTTCGTAATCGGCATAATTGGCATCGCAGTTTTTCACCAAGGTATTTAATTCAGAAAGAATCCATCGGTCGATTTCCGGTCTTTTTTCAATCGGAATATCAGCTTCTTTGTATTCAAAGCCGTCAATATTGGCGTAAAGCGCAAAGAAACTGTATGTGTTATACAATGTTCCGAAGAATTTGCGCTGAATCTCAACGATACCTTCAGAGTCAAATTTCAAATTGTCCCAGGGTTGTGCGTTGGTAATCATATACCAGCGGGTGGCATCAGCACCATATTTCTCGATGGTTTCGAATGGGTCAACGGCATTACCCCAGCGTTTTGACATTTTGTTGCCGGCTTTGTCCAAAACCAAACCATTGGAAACCACATTTTTATAAGCCACGTTGTCGAAAAGCATAGTGGCAATGGCGTGTAAAGTAAAGAACCAACCACGGGTTTGGTCAACGCCTTCCGCAATGAAGTCGGCAGGAAAACGCTGTGAGAAGATGTCTTTATTTTCAAATGGATAGTGGAGTTGACAATAAGGCATTGCACCGGAATCGAACCAAACATCAATCAAATCCGGCTCACGGGTCATCTTTTGACCAGATGGCGAAACGAGGAAAATGTCGTCAACGTAAGGTCTATGCAAATCAATGGAGTTGTAGTTTTCCTTGCTGAAATCTCCCGGAACAAAAGCTTTATAAGGATTTTCCTTCATAATACCAGCTGCCACGGCTTTGTCGATTTCTTTCACCAATTGTTCAATAGAACCGATGCAGATGAGTTCTTTGCGGTCTTCGGTAGCCCAAATGGGTAGGGGAGTTCCCCAAAAACGTGAACGGGAAAGGTTCCAATCCACTAAATTTTCCAGCCAGTTGCCAAAACGGCCTGTACCTGTGGCTTGAGGTTTCCATTTGATCGTCTTATTGAGTTCAATCATCCTTTCCTTGAAGGCGGTTGTTTTAATAAACCAAGAATCCAAAGGATAATACAAAACCGGTTTGTCGGTACGCCAACAGTGAGGATAATTATGAACGTGTTTTTCAATCTTAAAGACTTTGTTCTCGGCTTTCAGCCAAAGGGAAATAAAAATGTCTAAGGATTCGTCGTGTTTTTCTTCAGGTTTTTCATAATCCGGTTTGACATAACGACCGGCAACGGTTTTGTATAAATCGACATTTACATTGTCGCGGACAAAATTTTCATCCAAATCTTCCAATTTGAAGAACTTGCCGGTTTTGTCCACCATAGGTTGCTTGTTTCCGTTTTTATCAACTACGATTAACGGGTCGATGCCGGCATCCGAGGCAACACGTTTATCGTCGGCACCGAAAGTAGGAGCAATGTGGACGATACCCGTACCGTCTTCGGTAGTTACATAATCGCCGGGGATTACGCGGAAAGCGTTTGGACCAGGATTCACGTAGGGAATGAGTTGTTCATACTCGATTCCTACCAAATCAGTGCCCTTAACCTCGCCCAATACTTGGAATGGAATATTCTTGTCACCGGGTTTATAATCTTCAAAGGGCAATTCCGCATTTTTAGCGGGAAAATGCGCATTGAGCAAACTCATAGCCAATACCACATAAATGGGTTTTCCAGAATAACCGTTGAAAGATTTAACCAGGACGTAGTCAATTTTAGGACCAACCGCCAATGCCGTATTGGAAGGCAAGGTCCAAGGTGTGGTGGTCCAGGCAATGAAGAAGAAATTATCTAAATTGCTTTCCTTGAAATTAGGGAATAATTTTTGAATTTTACCCAATTCGCTACTTTTCACGTGGAATTGACCGATACAGGTCGTGTCTTTCACGTCGCGGTAGCAACCGGGAAGATTCAATTCGTGAGAGCTCAATCCCGTACCCGCAGCTGGGGAATAGGGCTGGATGGTATAGCCCTTATAGAGCAGACCTTTTTTATAAAGTTCTGATAATAAATACCATACGGTTTCTATGTATTTGTTGTCAAAAGTGATGTAGGGATTTTCCAGGTCCACCCAATAACCCATACGACGTGTAATGTCATCCCACATGTCTTTGAATTTCATCACTTCGTTACGACAGGCCTTGTTGTAATCTTCAACGGAGATTTTTTTACCGATGTCTTCCTTGGTAATTCCCAATGTTTTTTCAACGCCTAACTCAACGGGAAGGCCGTGCGTGTCCCAGCCGCCTTTGCGGGAAACCAGCTTGCCTTTCAAGGTTTGGTAACGGCAGGAGAGGTCCTTGATGGTACGTGCCATCACGTGGTGAATGCCAGGTTTTCCGTTGGCTGATGGAGGTCCCTCGTAAAATACAAATTGAGGATGGCCTTCGCGGGTTTGCATGCTTTTTTCAAAAATCTGGTGTTCTTCCCAGTACTCTTTCATTTCCTTCCCTATGTTTGGAAGGTTAAGTCCTTTATATTCAGTATATTTCATTGTAATAAATTTTTTGCACTATAACTTGCAAAGTTACAATTTTTTTTGATTTATTTAGAATGATTTTTTATGTGAAAAAATTAATGTAAATGATAAAAATATTTTAAGAAAATGTAGCTTTTTAGATGAATAAGTTGTATTTTTGCAACGAAAAAATACATTTTATGAAAAGGGCAGTCTTTTTAATTTTTGTTTTATTGTTATCAAGTGCGTTTTCTATGGCATCTTTGGCGGAAGGTAATTCTATATATCGTATTGATAATTATTTAGACAAGAAAGATAAGGTCAAAAAACCTAAAAAAGATAAGACGGTGGATAGTGTTCGTAAAGGTTGGACATTCGGTATTTTGCCCAGTGTGGCCTACGATGCGGATAAGGGTTTTCAAGGTGGCCTTTTATCCAATGTCTATTACTTCGGCGATGGTTCTCAATATCCTGACTATATTCATTCATTTTATTTTGAGGCCGCCTATACCACTACACATTGCGGTTTGTTTCGCTTTATGTATGATTCCAAATATTTGATACCCAAGCACAGACTTACGGTTGACATTTCTTATTTGCCCGACGCCATTTGCGATTTTTACGGTTATAATGGATATCAGTCTGTGCTAAATCGTGAATGGGCAAATGATAAAAAATATCCAGACACATACAAAAGCAGGGTTTTTTATAAAAGCCGTCGTGATATGCTCCGTATTGCAGGCGATATTTCTGGAAATATTTCCGGAAATTGGTATTGGAACGCAGGTTTAGGCGTGCAGTGGTTTTCTATTGGCAGCGTCAATGTAGATATGATTAATAAAGGTAAAAAACCTGAAAAACAGCTGCCTCTTGGTGTGGAAAGGTCATACGAAAAATATGTAAAATGGGGCATTATCGATGTCAATGAAGCCAAAGGCGGTTGGCGTCCCTATCTGCGTGCTGGCGTTACTTACGACTCGCGCGACAAACAGCAAAATCCCAATAAAGGTATTTATGCGGACGCCTTTTTATCCTATACCGCTGCTTTCGGGAATCAAAAACAATACAACAATTTGAAACTGAATGTCAATTTTAGACATTATGTACCTGTTTATAAGGATATTGTTTTGTTCGCCTACCGCTTGTCTATGCAGTTGACTACCGCCGGCAAAAGCGCATTCTATGAAAATAATGTATGGAACACACTTTATATCCAACGGGCAACTTACGAAGTATTAGGAGGTAGCAATACCTTGCGAGGTATTGCCAGAAATAGGGTAACTGCCAATGGTTTTGCCTTTGCCAACGTGGAATTTCGATTCAAAGTCTGCCGTTTTTCTATTAAAAAAGAACATTTTTATATTGGTCTGAATCCGTTCTTTGATGCCGGTATGGTTATTCAACCCTATAAACTCAATCAGGAAGAAATCATTCAAAATATTCAAAACAATGACCCCGAATTTAATATAAATGAATTGAATCAGTATATTGTTTTTGACAAATCCCAAATTTATCGTCCTCACATGGCTGCCGGCTTGGGTTTGAAGATTGCCATGAATGAGAATTTCGTTCTTTCCGTAGATTGGGCGGTTCCTTTTGATAAGCGCGATAATGCCAACCAATTCACTAATTTTTATGTGAAAATGAATTATATGTTCTAAAGACTTTCAATTATGCCAGAAGACCACAATTTCAACTACGACATTTTTTTCTCGGATTCGATGCATACCTTGAAAAATATGATTACTCCGATTTCTATTTACACGGAAATGCTTTTGTCTGGACGTGTTAGTGAAGAAAAATCACCGGAAATAATCAAAAAAATCAGTGTCTGTTCAGAAAGTGTCCTAAAAGTTTGTACGGATTTGATGACTATTTTCCGTATAAGAGGAAATTTGATGGAGTTGAGTAAAACGAAGGTCAACGTTTACGAAATTTTGCGCGATTATTCTTATTTAGTGGAAAATAATTGTCATCAAAAAAATATAGAAATTGTCAATGATGTTAATAAAAACATCAATATTTTTATCGATTCGGAAATGATGGTCTCGGCTTTTATGAATTTACTGAATAATGCCATTAAATTTTCATCTGAAGGAAGTAAAATCACTCTCTCGGCAAAAGTAATAAATCAAGATTATTGTGAAATTTATATTTCAGATAAAGGGGTGGGAATTGATGAGGAAAAGGTAAATGAAAAACTTCAGTCTGGAACTTATTATTCTACAAAAGGTGTGGCCGGTGAAATTGGCACGGGATTGGGTTTGTTGATTGTGAAAAGTGCCGTTGAAAGAAATGGCGGCTCTATTCGCGCATACAATAATGAAGATGCTGGTGCAACATTTGCTATGAAATTGCCGCTATATAAAGAAAAATAGTAATCGGTATTGGGTTGTTTGGTTTACAACAGTGTGTTGAATAACAAGTAATTATAAGTTTATAATAGAGAGGTGTTTATGAAATTATTGGTTGTTTTGTCACGTTTTCCTTATCCTTTGGAAAAAGGTGATAAATTGCGTGCCTATAACCAAATTCGTGTTCTTTCAAAACATTTTGATGTTTACCTTTTTGCCCTTACGGACAAAAATACACGTTCTTCCGACATCTCCGCTCTTCAACCTTTTTGTAAGGAAATTCATATTGAAAAAATTAACGCTTGGTCTAAATTGACCAACATTTTTTTGTTTTGGTTGAAAGGATTGCCTATCCAATGTGGTTATTTTTTCCGAAAAAAGGCCTTTCAAGCTTTGCAGGCATTTGTAAATAAAATCCATCCAGATAAAATTTATTGTCAATTGGTGCGGACCGCAGAGTACGTTAAGCCATTATTAATGGATAAAACCATTGATTATCAAGATGTTCTGTCTAAGGGAATGTTACGTCGTTATCAATCGGCGCCATTTTACGCAAAACCATTTTTTAAGATGGAGTACCACCGCTTGCTCAACTATGAAGAGCAGTCGTTCCATTGTTTTGACCATCATTCGATCATCACGACGGTGGATAGGGATTTGATGCCCATCAAAGAAAAGGAACAAATTGTTATTGTGCGTAACGGTGTGGATTTGAGCAAATTCCAATATGCCGAACAATTAAAAGAATTTGACTTGATTTTTACGGGTAATATGGCATACGCTCCCAATGTGGATGCCGCCGAATATCTTGTTAACCAGATACTTCCAAAGATAAAGGAAAAATTTCCTCGTGTGTCGTTGGTACTCTGTGGAGCCGATCCGTCAAACAGGGTGTTGGCATTGCGATCGCCTAACGTATTTGTCACAGGTTGGGTGGATTCTATAGCAGATTATTATGCAAAGTCTAAAATATTCATTGCCCCCATGCGTTTGGGAACAGGTTTGCAAAACAAGTTGTTAGAGGCGATGGCTGTCCAATTACCGTGTATTACTTCTTCCTTAGCGGGGAAACCGTTGGTTGAGGTCGAAAATAAAAATGCGGTAATGATATGCAATACCGCGGACGAATTTGCCGATGCGATATGTAAAGTATTGACCGATAATGTATTATATAAACAGTTGTCTCAAAATGGTTATCGCTATATTTGTGACAATTATGATTGGGAGAATGTTACCCAGCCGTTAATCTCCATTTTATCAGAATAGGTTTTTATTTTGCTTTTGTAAAAGTCATTACTTCGCTGTTGATTGGCGAGCTGGCAATGGTTTCTAAACTGATTATCATTGGCGTGTCATAATACAGTTTGAATTTAACTTGTGCGGCAATGCTATCGTGTGAGGGAATAACGTTGGTATTGGATATCAATTTGCACGCTTCCGTTTGCCATTGGTTGTCAGAGGAATAATAAGCCGTGATGTGAACAGGACATTCAGGATGATAAAAATCAAATGCTTGATTATACAAATTGTAAAAAGTCAAGTCTAATAAGATAGAATCTCCTTCAATTTGCCGCTTGTTCACTGCGGTTGTAATTCTATTTGTGCCTTGAAAATGTGAAATTTTGGTAAAGAAAAACTCTTCTCCGCCAAAATTTATGGGCGTAGAACCCGTTATTTGTGCAAATAAAAAGACATCTTTTCCTTGCAAATCCTTATCTAATTGCAGAATATCAAATTGAGATTGTCGATTGTAAATCGAACTTAAAGCAACGGAGGTTCCGTTGGTATGAAAGCGATAAAGCGATGGATTTTGAAAGGAACTTGAAAAAACGGCGGGAGTATCACCACAAAATTCGTGTAACTCTTGCATTTTCTCTTTTTGATGCGCTAAACCAGTGCTTTCTGGTAAAATGGAAGTGCATAAAATGATTCTAATTATCAAAATTAATATGGAAAATGGTAAAATGAGGTATGAAATACGTTTTTTCCATTGTAATTCCCGTGTATTTTGATATAAAATTATCAAGATTGGAATTGAAATGGCCACTGTCCAATGTGGTTCTCCGTGACCGTTAATAGTCATTAAACCGAAGAATACGATAAATCCCGTAATGTTAAAAACGCATGCTTTTTCAAAGAAATCTTTGGATTTTCTGTGTTTCCAGCTAAAATACAGGGCTAATCCTAAGCAAATCGGATTGAAAACCAATAGTTGATTGGGAATATATTCAAGAATGTAAATAATATCAAAAGGATCATTCCGGAGAATTAGATGATATTTTAGACTTGGAAAGTTGTTGTGGAGTTGCCAAAGAATATGAGGTGAAAAAGCCAAGGCGGTCAAAATCACCGCGCACCACAACTTAATGTCTTTCAATAATTTAAAATTTGATATTACCGTAAATACAATAACTAAGATAGCCATATATTTGCTGTATAGCATTCCTGTCATAGATACGCTGAGTAGAAATGCGTTCAGCCACGATTTGTTTTGCAGGTAATGCTTGTAGAGATAGAAAAATAGGGCGACAAAAAATAACAACGGTGCATCGGGTGTGGTGATGAATCCATAGAATACAAACATTACCAAGGAAGAGGCGATGATGAAAAAATCGTTTATGTCACCGATAGAAGCATGTTCGTCTTGAATGGTTTTCCAAATCAGCCAAAGGGTAGCCCCGTGAAGGAATATGGTTAGAAGGCGAATGGACAGATTGCCTGTGGCGATAAGACTGCTGAAATGGGTTAATAAAGCCACCATAGGCGGATGATCATAATAACCCCAATCCAAAAATTGGCCATATAAAGCATAATAAGCTTCGTCGGCATGAATTTCTGTGAAAATGGCTTGTAAAAAGTCCACGCAAATCCAAATCACCAGGAAGATATAAAATCGTTTTTCTGCTTTATTCATAAGGGCAAAAGTACGAAAAAATATGTATTTTTGCATATTAAAATATCAGTTATGGCAAAAGTGGCGGAAACTCCCTTAATTAAACAATATAACCAATTTAAAGCACAGCATCCAGATGCTATTTTGCTGTTTCGTGTAGGAGATTTTTACGAAACTTTCGGAGAAGATGCCATTAAAACCTCTCAAATTTTGGGAATTGTCTTGACCAAGCGAAGCAATGGCTCATCCTCCCCCATCGATTTGGCCGGTTTTCCCCATCACGCCTTGGATACCTATTTACCCAAATTGGTAAGGGCGGGTTTGCGTGTGGCTATCTGTGAACAGTTGGAAGATCCCAAATTGGCCAAAACCATTGTCAAAAGAGGAATTATCGAATTGGTTACGCCAGGTGTTTCTACCAATGACAAGGTGTTGGAGCAAAAAGAAAATAATTTCTTGGCTGGCATACACTATACCGACAATAAAATCGGCATTTCCTTTGTGGATATTTCTACGGGCGAATTTTATGTGGCTGAAGGCAATGCAACCTATATTGATAAATTACTGCAGAATTTCAAACCTTCAGAAATCGTTATCCAAAAGAATAAATCGGCAGCATTTAAGGAACATTTCGGTGAAAAAATACTACTTACCACTTTTGATGATTGGGTATTCACCACGGATTATGCTATGGATTTGCTGACCAAGCATTTTCAAACTACTTCGTTAAAGGGTTTTGGCGTGGACGGTTTGGAGTATGGCATTATTGCCGCTGCGGCAGCATTGCATTATTTATATGAAACGCAAAATCATAAAATACAGCATATCAATAAATTAAATCGAATTGAAGAAGAATTGTACGTGTGGCTTGATCGATTTACTGTTCGAAATTTGGAATTGGTGCATTCACCCAATGAAAATGCTGTAACACTCTTGCAGGTGATTGATAAGACACTTACGCCAATGGGGGCTAGAATGTTGAAAAAGTGGATGGTATTGCCCTTGAAAGAAAAGGTGATGATTGAGGAACGATTGGCTATAGTAAGTTATTTTATTGATAATGAATCTGTTGCAGATGAAATACTTTCCACGATGAAGAATGTGGGCGACGTTGAGCGCTTGGTTTCTAAAATCGCCACGGGAAAGATTTCTCCCCGTGAAGTGGTGCAACTGGCCCGTTCTCTTAGATCCATTGAGAAAGTTAAAGATATTTGTCATCATACGGACTTGACCTCGCTCAAGAAAATCGCTGAACAATTGAATCCTTGCCTGTCAATGTGCCAACGAATTGAAAAAGAATTTGTGGAAGAACCGCCCATTGCCGTGAATAAAGGTCGTGTTTTTGCGAAGGGCGTGGATAAGGAGTTGGATGAACTTTCCTCTTTGGCAACCAATAGTAAGCAGATTTTAGCGGATATTCAGCAAAGAGAATCCGAAAGAACGGGAATACCGTCATTAAAAATAGGGTTTAATAATGTTTTCGGCTACTATCTTGAAGTGACCAATACGCATAAGTCCAAAGTCCCTAATGATTGGATTAGAAAACAAACCCTGACCAATGGCGAGCGGTATATTACTCCCGAATTGAAGGAATTGGAAGATAAAATCTTAGGGGCAGAAGATAAAATTCTTGAAATCGAAACCCGTCTTTTTAATGAATTTGTTTTGGGATTGATTGATTATATGCCTATGATTCAATTAGATGCCCGATTAATTGCCCGTTTGGATGTCTTGTTGTGCTTTGCTTCGATTTCTGTAGAAAATAATTATACCAAACCCTTTATTAGCAATTCGACCGTAATCAATATCAAGAACGGTCGTCATCCTGTCATTGAAAAGCAATTGCCTCCGGGCGAAAAATATATTGCCAATGATATTTATCTGGACAACGAGCGTCAGCAAATCATCATCATTACTGGACCGAATATGTCAGGTAAATCTGCTTTATTACGCCAAACGGCATTAATTGTGTTGATGGCTCAAATGGGTTGTTTTGTGCCGGCGGAAAAGGCAGAAATTGGTATTGTGGATAAGGTTTTTACCCGTGTGGGGGCTTCGGATAATATTTCTACTGGAGAATCTACCTTTATGGTGGAAATGAATGAGACTGCGAGTATTTTGAATAATATTTCCAGCCGAAGTTTGATTCTATTGGACGAAATTGGTCGTGGAACCAGCACATACGACGGGGTATCTATCGCCTGGTCTATTGCCGAATTTTTGCACGAAAATCCAAAACATCACGCCAAGGTGCTTTTTGCCACGCACTATCACGAATTAAATGATATGGCTTCGCAGTTTTCGCGCATAAAGAATTTTCACGTTTCGGTGAAGGAAGTCAATAATAAGATACTGTTTTTAAGAAAATTAGAAAAAGGCGGAAGCGAGCATAGTTTTGGTATCCACGTGGCGAGAATGGCAGGTATGCCCCAGGCGGTATTGCATCGTGCAGAGGAGGTGTTGAAACAATTGGAGGCCAGCCGTAGTGGCAATGACCCTATCAAGGTGGAAAAGAAGGAACCAGGGTATCAGTTGAGTTTTATTGCCTTAGATGACCCCTTGCTGTTAGATGTGAAGGAGCAAATTGTTGATTTGGACATCAATAGTCTTACGCCAGTAGAAGCTTTGATGAAATTGAATGACATCAAAAATCTATTGGTAAAGAAAAAGAAATAATATCATTTATTTTACTTCACTTTCAATATTACCCTTGAATAATCGGGTAGTGAGAATATCTCCACTTTTGATTTGTTTGGCTTGCGTAACCGCTTTGCCATTCAATAACGTAATGCTGTATCCTCGTTTCAGCACATTGTCCGGGTGCAGAAGCTGAATGTGTTCTTTGAGTGCCTGCAAATCCTTTTTTTGGTTTTCGATGATATTTTTCGCAGACAATTTCATCATATTCTGCAAGTTGTCCAATTTACTCTTTTCGTGAGTGATAAAGCGTGTGGTAATTAGGCGGTGGTTGTTTTCAATTTGCGACAATTTATGTTTTTCCTGTTCCAATATGCTCATCACGCATTGGCGCATTTGATCTTGCAGTTCTTCAACTTGAATGGCAAAATCGTGAAACTTTTGGATTAGGAAATAGGCTACTTCAGTAGGCGTGATTTTGTTGGCAAAAGCTACCATATCGGTCACGCTTTCGTTCGTGGAATGTCCAATTCCTGAAATGATAGGTAAGGGAAAAGTGGCTACTTTGTGTGCCAGCGTATAGTCGTCATAACAACTAAGGCCGACATCGCCGCCGCCGCCACGAATGATGACCACGCAATCAAAATCTTGTTTTCGCTTTTCTATTTCCTCCAATCTGGCACTAATGGTGCTGATGGCTTTGTCACCCTGTAAAATAGATGTAAATAGCTCACATTCAAAGCAATAATTCCAATTATTGTCTTTCAGACTAATGATAAAATCACTATAACCCTTGCTGGTTTCCACCGAAATAATAGCAATGCGTTTGGGTAAAAGCGGTAGTTGCAGACTTTTGTTGGCTGAAAAAACGCCCTCTTGCTTGAGTTTGTTAATGACTGCCAATTTGTTCTTCATCAATTCTCCCAAGGTGTAGGTGGGTTCAATATCCTGGATATATAGTCCCAAGCCGTATTGTGGATTGAATTCGATGGTGGCTAAACAAAGAATGTTGATATTGTCTTTGAGTTTTTCGCCTGTAATCTTGACAAATTTCTCATTGATGGCTTCCACTTGTGTTTTCCAAATGACCGCCCTCATTTGAGTGATAATCTTATCGCCTTCTTTTTCAACAAGTTCTGGAAAGCAATGCCCTGAATGGGGATAGGCATTTAATTTGAGGAGTTCCGCCTTTATATAGTAAGCTCTTGTATAAGTCTTATTGATAATGGACTTGATACTTTTTGAGATTTCGGACAGACTGTAAACGGGTTTGTCGATAAAGGTTTCGCGTTGATTATCCACTAATAAATCCTTCCTTTGCTAATGGTGTGTATAATTTTTCCAAAAACTTCCTTACCATTGAAAGGGGTGTTTTTGCCTTTTGATAGAAATTCATCAGAATTGATGACGAACTGCATGTCCAAATCAGTGATGACCAAGTCTGCTTGTTGTCCAGCGACAATTTGCCCTTTATTTAATCGCATCATTTTTGAAGGATTGGTGGACATCAATTGTACTAACTTTTGAAGAGAAATAAATCCGCCTTTGACCAGTTTGGTAAAGCATAGTGGGAAAGCAACTTCCAAGCCCACCATTCCGGGAGAACCATTGCGCTTATCTTCGGCAGTGTGGGGGGCGTGATCCGTGGCAATGGCGCAAACTACGCCAGTTTGAATGCCTTTGACAAGAGCGTCAATATCTTCTTGTTCGCGGAAAGGTGGATTTACACGATAATGGTTGACCTCGTTGCCAGTAGCGGAAAGATGGTGTGGGGTAACTTCACAACTGACTCGCAATCCCTTGACTTGGGCTTCGGCAATGGCTTCAATGGCTTCTTTCGTGCTGACATGGCAAAAATGAATGCATCCGTCGGTCTTTTCGCATAGTTTGATGTCACGGAAAGTCATATTGTTTTCGGCAATACGCATATCGGTAGCACTGTAACGACTGTCTTCGGCGTGACACATAATGGTGATGTTTTTTTCTTTGCAGATACGGAAAATTTCCTCCATCAAATCGTCATCTTGAACGCCTTTCCCATCATCGGTGACAAAGAGAATCTCATTTTTTTTCAATGCTTTAAGATGTTCAATGTCTTTGCCTTCTAAATTTTGGGTCATACTTAAGGTTTGGTTGGCAAAAATCAATCCAATTTCTTCCACTCTGCGTTCAACGTCCTTTACGATTTCCATAGAACTGCAAGTCGGTTTGGTATTGGGCATAAGATTAACGGCGGTATAGCCCCCGTGAATGGCGGCACGGCTGCCTGTGCCAACATCTTCTTTGTGAGTTAAACCCGGGTCGCGGAAGTGTACGTGTAAGTCGGTGAAAGCGGGAAGTAGATGGTAATTTGTATCGGAATAATCTATAACTTCTTCGTTTTCAGCATTTAAATTGATTCCAACCTCATCAATGAGTTCGTTTTTGATGCGTATGTCTCCAACAAAATCCTGTTTGTCATCAACAATATGAATATTCTTTAAAAGCATAAGTTCAAAATTTTTACAAAGATACATAATTTCAGTGAAAAGTAAATTTGTATTTTTGCAAAAAAATTTAATGCTTATGCCAAAAATACTGATTGTGAATCGTGTGTTGCCGTCTTTGTCGGAACAATTGACGGCCAAAGGCTATGAATGTATTACGAACCGGAAAATCACACATGACGAATTTGTGGCAATGCCCGACGAATATGACGGATTAATCATTAGAAATCGTTTTGTAATAGATCAAGAAGCGATAGATTCAAAACCACATTTGCGATTTGTGATTCGTATCGGCTCCGGTATGGAAAAAATTGACACGGAATATGCGGAAAGCAAAGGAATACGTTGTTTAAGTACACCTGAAGGCAATGCTAATGCGGTGGCAGAATTGTGTTTGACCTTTTTAATGGCCGCTTTACGGCATCTTACCATTGCCAATCAGGAAGTTCGACAAGGAGAATGGTTGCGCGAGAAAAACAAGGGAACCGAATTGGCCTCGCAAACGGTGGGAATTATCGGTTACGGCCATACTGGACCTGCCTTTGCCAAAATACTGAAAATGCTGGGTTGCAAGGTTTTGTGTTACGACCGTTTTCGTTCCAATTATGGCGATGAAAATGCCACAGAAGCTTCATTGGACGAGATTTTGGAACAATGCAATGTAATTTCTTTGCATATTAATTATCTTCCTGAAAATCATTATTTTATTAATAAAAATCTGATTGAAAAAGCAAAAAATCCATTCATTTTCATCAATAGTTCTCGCGGATGGTCTGTCAATACCGCGGATGTGCTTTCAGCATTGAAAACGGGAAAAATTACTTGTGCCTGCCTGGATGTGCTGGAATATGAATCCTCGCGGTTACAGATTCCGCCTAAAGACGAATGGGATGACGTAATGCGGGAACTAACGTCAATGGATAATGTGATTCTCACTCCACACGTGGGTGGTCAAACTTTTGAATCGGAAAGAAGACACGCAGAATTAGCTGTTAAACAGATACTTCAACTTTGATGTGAGGATCTGGATTATAGTTTTCCAACGAAAAATCTTCATATTTGAAATCAAAAATAGATTTCACGTCGGGATTAATATGCATAGTAGGCAGTGGCTTTGGCGTGCGTGTGAGTTGCAGTTTGGCTTGTTCAACGTGGTTGGAGTAAATATGCGCGTCGCCAAAAGTGTGGACAAATTCCTTGGCTTTAAGTCCGCATACTTGGGCAATCATCATCAGCAACAAAGAATAGGATGCGATATTGAAGGGAACGCCCAAAAACACGTCTGCGCTGCGTTGATACAATTGGCAGGAAATTTCCCCGTTGTTAACGTAAAATTGAAAGAGAACATGGCAAGGAGGAAGTGCCATTTGGGGAACTTCGCCCACATTCCAAGCGCAAACCATTAATCGGCGAGAATCAGGATTTGTTTTGATTTGTTCGATGAGTTCTGAAATCTGGTCCACGCTTTTGCCGTCCGCAGTTGCCCACGAACGCCATTGTTTGCCATAAACGGGACCAAGCTCTCCGTTTTCATCGGCCCATTCGTCCCAAATAGAAACACCATTGTCCTTCAAAAACTTGATGTTGGTTTCACCTTTGAGGAACCAAAGTAGTTCATAAATGATGGAGCGAAGGTGTAATTTTTTTGTGGTCAGGACAGGAAAACCATCGGCTAAGTTAAAACGCATTTGGTGTCCAAAAACGCTGTAGGTGCCAGTACCGGTACGGTCACT